>NZ_JACJSP010000003.1:300000-414773 GCF_014698235.1 Limnothrix sp. FACHB-406
TCCAAGTCACCGTCGCCGGCCCGCCCATTGCCAAATACGTCATCCAAGGCAAAAATCACTTCGCCTTTCAGCTTGGTGGTGGTCGAAAACTGGTTCGCTTCCAGTTCCGAAGCGCGGGCTTCCAATGAATCCACCCGACCGCGCAGGGCTGCCAGTTCCGCCGCGAATTCCTCTTGCAGTTTTTGCAATTTCCGCAGGTCTTCCTTGGTCGCAAGCGGATCGGTGGCGGACTTGATTAGCTCATTGATTCGATCGAGGCAGGCATTCAACCCGGCGGCGAATTCATAGCGACTGAGGGGCCGGTTGCCCTTGAACGTGCCATCGGGATAACCGGCAATGCAGCCATAGCGCTCCACCAAGGATTGCAGCGCCTGAAATGCCCAATCGGTGGGTTGCACATCCGAGAGTTGCGAAACGGCGGTGACTTGGGCCAGGTCATCCGTGCCTAAGGGATCCGTGCCCAGCAGGTCAGCTTCGGTGGCCACCGTCGGGCGATCGTCCAAGGTCAGCAGGGGAATTTCCGAGGCGATCGCCCCCGTGGGTATTCCCAAAATCAGGGCTAAAAAAGGCAGCAGTGAATAATGAGCGAGTCGTGGAGCAAAGGGATGAATCATCAGAAATTCCTAGGCGTTTCCTGTGGAGCTAGCGGGTAACGATTCTGTAGGGCTAGCTGGCAGGTAGAATTCGCAGTCAACGCACGAGCACCCAAAACAGAAATCTTCAGATTCATAACCTATGGCGAATTCAGATGTCATCCCAAATTCTGCTGATTTCTACCCTCAAACTCCTTAATTCTTGGTTCGCGTTCTAATTTCAGATCGGTCAATTTTTTTGATTATTTCTGATTTTTTCCCTTTGTCAAATACCACCTTTCTGACTGTTTGTGCCTCCTTGGCAGATATTTGACCATCGTTGATCGTGATGGATTGCAGATCCCGATCGCGTATCAATTCAGACAGGGCGATCCAGAGATCCGCTGGGCGATTGGAGCCGCTGAGCTGCCACCGGGCGATCGAGTCATGGAGGCGAATTCATAGGCGATAATGGGGGAGACTCTGTACTGAAATTGCCGTCAAGCCACCCTGATCGATTGTCTGCCCGCCTTTGCAAACAGGCCCGGCCGCCAATCCGTCAGGGCGGCTTGATTTGTGTCTCTACCGGTTGGCTATGACTGCGAATCTTGCTGCTGCGCAAACCCCGTCCGATCGCCGCTCTGAAACTGACTGGCGGCTTTTTTTGCGACTGGTACCCTACGCCCGTCGCAGCGGCAAGCTGCTGATTGTGTCACTGATTTTGTTGCTGCCCTTGTCCTTGGGCAATGCGTTGCAGCCAATTTTGGTGGGTCAAGCCATCTCGCTGATTCGGGGCGAGGCCAGCGCTTGGGATTTTCTGGAAGCGATGCCCCTGCGATCGGGTCTGAACACCGTGGGGCTGTTGGTGTTGGTGACGGTGGCAGTGCGGTTGGCGCTCCAAGGGCTTCAGGGCTACTTGGTGCAGGAAGTGGGCCAACGGATCACGGCGGATATTCGCAATGATTTATTCGATCATGTGACCGCGCTGGCCATGCGCTTTTTCGATCGCACGCCCGTGGGTCGGTTGATTACCCGCCTAACCAGCGACGTGGATGCCTTAGGTGAGGTTTTCTCCACGGGCGCGATCGGGATTGTGAGCGATCTGTTGTCGATCGTGGTGTTGGTGGCCACCATGTTGACCCTGCAATGGCAATTGGCCTTATTGCTGTTGCTGATGTTGATCCCGATCGCGGGGGCCATTGTTTATTTCCAAGGGGAATTTCGGAAAGCCAACTATCGGGCCCGCGAGCGGTTATCGGATTTGAATTCGATGCTGCAAGAGAATCTGGTGGGCGTGAATGTGGTGCAATTGTTCCGTCGAGAACGCTACAACGCCAAACAGTTTCGGAAAACCAACCAAGACTATATTCACGAAGTCGATCGCACCATCTTTTTTGACTCGGCCGTTTCAGCCACCTTGGAGTGGATTTCCCTGGTCGCGATCGCCGGGGTGCTTTGGTATGGCGGCGCATTGGTGGCGGGCAAAACGATCGAGTTTGGAACCTTGGCGGCTTTCATTCTCTTTGCCCAACGGATGTTTGATCCCTTGCGAGAATTTGCCGAAAAATTCACCGCCATTCAAGCGGGATTCACCGCCATTGAACGAATTAACGGAATCTTCTCGGAGCCGATCGAAATCCAAGACCCGCCCAAGGTTGATCGCGCCCAATTTGCCAGCCTGAAAACCCGTGGTGAAATTCGCTTTGAGCATGTTTCCTTTGGCTACAAATCCGATGAAATTGTGCTCCACGACCTAGACTTCACCATCCATCCCGGCGAAAAAGTGGCCTTCGTGGGGCCCACGGGCGCGGGCAAATCTTCAATCATCCGGCTACTCAGCCGTTTGTATGAAGTCACCGAAGGGCGAATTTTGCTGGATGGCGTGGACATTCGCGACATGGCCCAGGCTGATTTGCGCCGAGAATTAGGGATTATTTTGCAAGATGGATTTCTCTTTTCCGGCGACGTAAAAAGCAACATTACCCTCGGGGAAAATTACAGCCTGACCGAGGTGCAAGCCGCCGCCGAACGAGTCAGCATTGATGAATTTATCCGGCAATTACCCCAAGGATATGATTCGGAATTGCGTGAGCGCGGCACTAATTTATCGGGCGGTCAAAAGCAGCTTTTGGCCTTTGCACGGGTGGCCATTCGAGAACCCAAAGTACTGATTTTGGATGAAGCTACGTCCAGTTTGGATGTGGCAACAGAAGCGGTTATTCAAGCAGCGGTCGATCGAATGATGCGCGATCGCACGGCAATTATTATTGCCCACCGGCTCTCGACCATTCGCAATGTCGATCGCATCTTTGCCCTCAAACGGGGTCGTTTGGCGGAGTCTGGAACCCACGATCAATTGATGGCTTTGGATGGTCTTTATGCCAGCCTTTATCGATTGCAAATGCTGGGGGCAGATGTTTAGCAATGGCTTGATTTTGCTGGGCGATCGGTGATTTTGTGCGATCGCCCGGCCCCAACCCCCCAACAACCCCTGCGTAATCCCTGCCACCGAGCTAATCGACGTTGTAAAACAGAGACAGATTAGACCAATCCCACGGGAGTTTAAGTGATGGAACCGTTGGCAATGGGCGCAGCGGAGATCGGGGTGTTGATGTTGAAAAAATCGGCAGAAACCACCAGCGAACTGTTAACCAAGGAAGTTCTAGAGCCGATCTTGCCCCAAATCCGCACGGCGGTGGGTGCTTTGGCAGCTCCGGTGCGCGATCGGGTGGCGGCCCTGGGCGATCGGGTGGCGGCGCGGCTCCCGGCGGCCAATCTGGACAATCCGTTCGATGATCTGACGCTGTTGGAGGCGATCGTGGTGGAAGAAACGGCCGATCCGGCGGTGGCGGCCACTGTGAACGAGGTGGTGAGCAGCTTACCGGCGATCAACATCAAAATCGATCAGCGAAAGGCTGGCATGATGTTCAACGATCCAGCCGAGCAGGGGGTAGCAACTGCCTTTGAGTTAAGCTGGCAAGCCCTGAGCCAGGAAGCACAACGGCTGGCGGTGTTGTTGGGTTGTTTTGGGCCGGCTCCGGTGTTGTGGGATTGGGTGCAGGGCTGTTTGCCCAACGACGATGAGGAAGCGCTGGAGGCAGCGCGGGCGGAATTGGTGCGGCTGAGTTTGTTGGAACAGTTGGGCGATGGGCAATATGGCCTGCATCCGCTAATTCGGGAGTTTTTTGCAGCCCAGCGATCAGACTGGCCTGAAGGCGAGGCCCTGCAACAGGCGTTTTTGGGGCAGATGGTGAGCGTGGCGCAAACGGTTCCCTATGGGGTGACGCTGGCGGACTTGGAGCGCACCCGCCCCGCCTGGCCGCATTTGGCAACAGCAGCGGCGGCCAGTGGCGAGATTAATGATGACGATTGTGGTTGGCCCTTCACAGCCCTGGCGCGGCTGGCTGAGGGGCAGGGTCTCTGGGCCGAAGCCGAACAGCACTGGAGCGACCGCTTGAGCACTACCGAACGCCGCTTTGGCCCTGACCATCCCGACACCGCCACCAGCCTCAACAACTTGGCAGGACTCTACTATTCCCAGGGACGGTACGAGGCAGCAGAACCCCTCTATCGGCGATCTCTGGGCATTAGTGAGCGAGTGCTGGGAGCCGACCATCCCGAAACCGCCCAAAGCCTTAACAACCTGGCAGGACTCTACTATTTCCAGGGACGGTACGAGGCGGCGGAACCCCTCTTGCGGCGATCTCTGGAAATCCGTGAGCGAGTGCTGGGAGCCGACCATCCCGACACCGCAATCAGCCTCAACAACTTGGCAAATCTCTACAAATCCCAGGGACGTTACGAGGCAGCGGAACCCCTCCACTGGCGATCTCTGGAAATCTGTGAGCGAGTGCTGGGAGCCGACCATCCCGACACCTCCGCCAGCCTCAACAACTTGGCAAACCTCTACAAATCCCAGGGACGTTACGAAGCAGCGGAACCCCTCTACTGGCGATCTCTGGAAATCTGTGAGCGAGTGCTGGGAGCCGACCATCCCGACACCGCCACCAGCCTCAACAACTTGGCAAACCTCTACCGATCCCAGGGACGTTACGAGGCAGCGGAACCCCTCTACCAGCGATCTCTGGAAATCTGGGAGCGAGTGCTGGGAGCCGACCATCCCAACACTGCCGCCAGCCTCAACAACTTGGCGGTACTCTACCAAGCCCAGGGACAGTACGAGGCAGCGGAACCCCTCTACCGGCGATCGCTGGAAATCCGTGAGCAAGTGCTGGGAGCCGACCATCCCGACACCGCCATTAGCCAGGGCAATTTGGGGCAACTATATATGGCTCTAGAACGCTACTCAGAAGCAGAGAGCTTATTGCTTCTGGCCTTCAAGACTTTTCAGGACGCTCTCAATCCTGATCATCCCTACGTCAAAGAAACCGTGCGCCGCTTGAATGTTTTGGTGCAAACCGTCCTCCAAGCCGATCGCACCGCCGACCTCTCCGACCACCCCCTCACCCAATCCCTCCGACAACAACTCACCACCCCACCAAACCCGTAGGGGCGCATCGCCATGCGCCCTCCGATACGCGAGATTTCCGCCAACCAATTCGTATCAAGCGATCAATCCTGGCGGAGGGCGTACAGCGGTACGCCCCTACCCGACCTCGCCGCCGCCCGCCCGATCGCCCCCATAAATCCAGACACCCCAGAGATCGTTTTATGGACACCTCAGCGTACCTAAACATTCTCGAAGCCACCGTACAGGACTACCACGACTGGGCAAACCGAGCCGCCAGCGACACTGATGAAAACTGCCTGATTATCGATCGCGATCGGGGCTACTGCCTGTGGCTATGCATCGGTTGGAAAAACCGCAAACGCATCGAAAAAACCATGATTTTCGCTCGCCTCAAAAACGGCAAAATCTGGATCGAAACCGACGAAACCGCCGACGGCATCGCCACCGACCTGATGCGAGCTGGCATTCCCAACACCGATATTGTCCTTGGTTTCCTTGCCCCCGAAGAGCGTCCCCTCTCCGAATTCGCGGTGGCATGAAGCAAGCAATCTCGCGCCGCCGAACTCTCCGACCACCCCCTCACCCAATCCCTCCTGCAACAACTCACCACCCAACCCAACCCGTAGGGGCGCATCGCCATGCGCCCTCCGATACGCGAGATCTCCGCAAACCAATTCGGTTCCAGCGATCAATCCTGGCGGAGGGCGTACAGCGGTCCGCCCCTACCCATGCGGGAAAACCGATTCTTGTGGGACCACATCGCCATGCGCCCTCCGATACGCGAGATCTCCGCAAACCAATTCGGTTCCAGCGATCAATCCTGGCGGAGGGCGTACAGCGGTACGCCCCTACCCATGCGGGAAAATCGATTCTTGTGGGGCCACATCGCCATGCGCCCTCTGATATGCGAGATCTCCGCAAACCAATTCATTTCAAGCGATCGCCCCTAGTAGAGGACGTACAGCGGCCATTGGCTGCAACTTTCTGCACCCTTCCGTGTCGGCCGCTCCTTCGCTGGAAACTACCCTTCAGCCTGCCATTGCTGAAGTAACCAAGCGCTGACCTGGCCGTGGTCGGCCTCGCGCGATCGCCGCAGGGCTTCTTCAAGAATGTCCAAACTCAGGCCCGGCAACACGATCGATTCTTGGATCCGCCGACTGCCGCGCTCAATAATTTCAAACCCGAGGATCAGCGCCTCCGCCACATTCACAACCCAATATTCCCGCACGCCCAAATCTTCATAGAGCAAGCGTTTGCGCCCACAGTCATCGGGCAAGGTGCTATCGGAAATTTCGATCGCCAAGTCCGGCGGCGGCAACTGATCCAAGTCCACAATCTTGGTTTCCCAGTCCAGCGATCCCACCCGATCGCCCACATATAGGGAAATATCAGGTTGCGCTTCTCTCAGGCCGGTTTTGCGGTAGGTGCAATTGTCGTGGACATCCACCCGCAGATCACGAAGCGCAGCAAACAGTAACGTCGCGTAAATTGCGATCGAATGGTCACGGGAGTGGGGGTTTCCGACGGGAGACATTTCGAGCCTCATCATTCCGTCGTGATAATAACCTTTTGTTTTCTCACTGGCTTGGGCGATCGCTTGCTGATATATCTCCCAATCTGCCTTTTGCCAGTCATCGGGTGAGTCTCTGGCAATCACATCGCCCCCTTCAACCAGTTCGGTTGCCGGTGTGGCGGCCAACGATTGAGGCTGGTCAGATGCAGCAGCCCCAGCGGCAGTCCTAGCAATTGTTGTGGAGCGGTTGGGCCGGATGGCAACCATGGCGGGCAAGTGGGGGCGATCGACTGTTTGGATTTTAGCAATCTCTCCGTTCAGACAGAATCAGACAGGATTGGTTCTCCGAGCCTGCCACCATTCAGCCTGAGCGATTGATCCAGTTCGGTGAAAAAATTCCCCACCCTTGCCCCGCCCATTCGATCGCTGGATCCGCGATCGGCGGAGCGATCCCCTTGGGCGATCGATTGCAGACATGAACTTAACTTTTTGAAACAAATCGTAATCATTAGAAAAAACGATTGGTCACTGTATGTAAAGTTTATTAAACTAAAACCAGGTGAGTAATTATCCCTACCTACTCCTCATCGAGTTCATACCCGACCTTTGCAGCCGGGTGGAGTCAATGGACGCAACATTTCCCTGGTTAAGTTTGATTACGCTGCTGCCTTTGGTGGCGGCACTGCCAATTCCCTTCCTGCCCGATCGCGACGGAAAAACAATCCGTTGGTATGCGCTGGCAGTGGGCATTGTGGAGTTGGCCCTGATTTCCTACACCTGCTTCGGGCAGTTTGATTTCACCAACACTGAGTTTCAACTGGCGGAAACCTACGCTTGGTTACCGCAAATTGGCTTGAACTGGTCTTTGGCGATCGATGGCATCTCCATGCCGCTGGTGGCCCTGACCGGTTTGGTCACCACCCTGGCGATCGGCGCTTCCTGGAATGTCACCAAGAAACCCCGCCTGTTCTACACCCTGCTGCTGGCCATGTACAGCGCTCAGCTTGGGGTGTTTGTTTCCAAAGACCTACTCCTGTTCTTCTTGATGTGGGAACTGGAGTTAGTACCGGTCTACCTGCTGATTTCAATTTGGGGTGGTGCGAAGCGCCGTTACGCTGCCACTAAGTTCATTCTCTACACGGCTCTTGCTTCCCTGTTCATCTTGGTGGCGGCGCTGGCCATGGCCTTCTCGGGCGGCCCGGTCACCTTTGATATGGATGCCTTGGGGCTGAAGAACTACTCCCTGACGGCGGAACTCCTGCTTTATGCGGCTTTCTCGATCGCCTTCTTGGTGAAGCTGCCCGCCTTCCCGGGTCACACCTGGTTGCCCGATGCCCACGGTGAAGCGCCCACGCCCGTTTCCATGCTGCTGGCCGGTGTGCTGCTGAAGATGGCGGGCTATGGCTTGATTCGGATGAATATGGAGATGCTGCCGAACGCGCACATCTACTTTGCGCCGGTTTTGGCGATCCTGGGTGTGGTGAACATCATCTACGGTGCGCTGAACGCCTTTGCCCAACGGAATCTGAAGCGACGGATTGCCTACTCGTCAATGTCCCACATGGGCTTTGTGTTGCTGGGGATTGCTTCCTTCACCGATGTGGGTCTGAGCGGCGCGGTGCTGCAAATGGTGTCCCACGGGTTGATTGCGGCGGCGATGTTCTTCCTGACGGGCGTAACCTACGAGCGCACCCACACCCTCTCGATCGACGACATGGGCGGCATTGGGCAAAAGATGCCCCGCACCTTCGCGCTGTTTGTGGCGACGACCATGGCTTCTTTGGCCCTGCCCGGTATGAGCGGTTTTGTGGGTGAGCTGACGGTGTTCCTTGGCTTAACCACCAGCGAAGTCTATAGCGCTCCGTTCCGGGCCACGGTGGTGGTGTTGGCGGCGGTGGGCGTGATTCTCTCGGCGGTTTATCTGCTGTCGATGCTGCGGGAAATTTTCTACGGCAAGGAGAATACGGCTCTGACTGAAGTGAATTGGTCGGATCTGAAGCTGCGGGAACTGGCGATCGCCCTGGTGTTGTTGGCCCCGATCGTGGGTGTGGGTATCTATCCCAAGCTGGCGACCCAAACCTATGAAATGAAGTCAACGGAAGTGGCTAGCCGAGTGCGGAGCAGCTTCGCGATCGTGGCAAAGGCCCAGGATTCCCGATTCTACTCGGCGGTGCTGAATGCTCCAAAGCTGGCGGATACGGAGTTGGCGGCATCGGTACGCACCAACTAAGGATCGCTAGCTAAGGGTCTCTAGCGAAGGCTCTCAATGTTGCCCCTGAAGGGGTGACGAACCCCTGACAAATCTCGATGAGATGATTCCATAATCCCGATTTTTCCTGGTGGAGAATCGGGATTTTGTTTTGATCACCAATCAGCAGCCGTGCGATTCTGAGTTGATGGAATTCCACAGCGATAGTTTTACAGATACCGTTGACTTACCCCTTGATTAATCCCTTGGGGTTTCCTGGTAATGGTTTTCTTTGGCAACCCGGCGACTTTGGTGCAATGACTCTGGAATTCTTTTTGGCAGATGCGACTGCGACCCAAGCCCTGGGCCGGGCGATCGGGCAGATCTTGCGGCCCGGTGCGGTGATCCTGCTGGATGGAGAGTTGGGAGCCGGCAAAACAACGCTGGTGCAAGGTTTGGCGGCGGGGCTGGGCATTGCGGAGCCGGTGGTGAGTCCCACCTTTGTGCTGGTGAATGAGTATTTGGAGGGGGCGATTCCGCTGTATCACTTTGACCTCTATCGGTTGAGTCCAGAAGAGGTGGAGCCGCTGGCCCTGGAGCAATATTGGGAAGGGGGCGAGGTGGCTGCGGGAATTGTGGCGATCGAGTGGTCGGAGCGGTTGCCGGAACTGCCGATCGATTATCTCCAAGTGGCCTTGCGATCGGGCATGACGGGCCGTCAGGTGTTGATTGAGGTGGTGGGTGAAGTGCCGGGCTGGAACCCTCGACATCTTGAAGATCTTTGCGCAAATTTGGGCGGACTCACGCTGAATCAGGAATGATGGAGGGTGGGCGCTGGTCTGTGGCGAGGTGAACTGTGAGTGAATGCGATTTCCTCATCTCCGATGCTCCTGTGGCGTTCCCGTCCTGGATAACTTGATCAACTCAGTGGGTAAGCCAACCGGTGACGCGCTTCTCTAGTCCGCCGATCAACTGGAATCGATCGCTGCCAACCAAAGTCGGTGCGGCAGTGTTTTTAAGTGTTTTGGGGGGCTGGTTTCTGTGGGCGAGTTGGGAGCCGTTTCCCTTGGCCAAGGTGGCGAGCTGGGCCTTGGCTGTCAGTCTTTTAACGGGAATGACTGCGGCTTGGATTTGTAGTCGGGCCTTGGACTCCATCCGCCTTGCTTGGGTGCTGTTGAGCTGTTTGGATCAGGAGTCTTCCTTTACGGGGGGTTTGGCGGCGAAGGTCAGCGCCCTGACGCAATTGGACGATCAGGATGATTGTGCGCAGTTTGTGCGGCTCACCAGTCGCTTGCTGGTGCGGTATGGCGATCGATTGCAGTTTTTGGAGCGACAACGATTAGCCCTGGAAAGTTGGCTCCATGAACATCGCGATCGACTGATTTTGATGGAAGCGGAACAGGAAAAATTGCAAGTGGCCCTCGCCCAGGCCCAAGACCGAATTCGACAGTTGGAAGGCGTTGATCTGGAAACGGGTTTGGCGAATCATCATCGCTTTTATGAAGCGTTGCAGCACACTTGGCAACAGGCGCTGCGATCGGAACAGGTGCTATCGATTGTGGCCTGCGAGGTGGATCATTTGGCGGATTGGGTGAATCTCCAAGGCGAGGCCTTTGGTCAACAAACGATCCACAATCTGGCAACGGTCTTAAAACAACAGGTGCAGCGCAGTTCTGATGTGGTTGGCCGCGATCGGGGCGATCGATTCTTGATTCTGCTGCCCAACACCGACTCGATCGGCGCTTTGGCCGTCGCGGAATCGATTCGCCATCAGTTCAATCGCTGCACGACTCAGCAGGCCATGACTCCCACGGCTCACCATTGGCCAAGCCACTACGATGAGGCTCCGGCTTCTCCTTGGGCTGCCGGTTCGTCTTTGCATTTGGATATGGATTTTCCCCCAACGCGCGATCGGCCCCGGAGCAACTCCAACACCGCCAATGACCGGGTTCATGCTGGGCAAGAGGCATCCAGACCGATCAATACCAACACTAATGTTGGCAATGTTGGCAATGTCGGCATCGATGCCAGCGCAGATTTAGCCGATGCGTTCTTGGTCACTGGTTCTGAGGCTGCAATGGCTGCTGAAGTGGCCCCTGAAGTCTCTTCCGAAGTCCCTGCCGGAGCACCAATGGATCGCTCCCCATCCGCCCAGGAGCCGATCCCAATCGCTGGCGGAGAAGTGACCCTATCCTTAGGCATTGGCACGTTAGTACCTGACCTCCAGCAACTGCCCGATGCGGCCGTGCGATCGGCTTTGCGGGCCCTTGAGCGGGCCCGTCGGCATGGGGGGAATTGCGTTGAGATGGACGGGCTGGAATATTAACCCGGTTGTTGGTTGTATTAGCTGGTTGTATTGACTGGTTGTATTGGCTGGTTTCGTTCGTTGATTCTGTCTGCTGATTTTTTGTGGGTTTGGTTGGTCTCGGTCTGGCTCTGTTGATCCCTTGGTATAGATTGGGGTAATCGATGGATTGGAGTAATCAGCAGTTAAGTTATGGCTACGATCGCATAGTTCAGATGGTGTGTTAGCAGTGAATCGCAATTGGTGGATCGCAGGCACGGTCGCGTTTAGCTTAGGTCTTGGCATTGGGGTTGTGACCGATCGCCAATGGCAAAAGGCCCTCGGTCTCGGAGCCATTGCCCTGTCCGGTGCAGCGGCGATCACCGCCTTAACGCCCGATCGCTCCCGATCGCAGTCCGAACCCTGGGATCCTCGCCTCAGGGAAACCATCTCCCCCGAATATGCCAACTGGTTACCCAGCGATCGCCGCCCACCAACCATCAACCCGCCCCTCAGCAGCGACCTCGCCAGCGCCTTGCGTGTGGAGGTCGATCGCCTCGAACGAGAACTAGAGCAATCCCTCACCCGTAAGCAGCAACTCGAAGCCGTGATTGGTGTTCTGCGCAAGGAAAAAGAAGCAATTCAGTCCCAAATTGATGAAGGCAGCGGCCGAACGCAGAAGGTCTATCGCGTTTTGGCTGATTTGGAAACCCAGCGCCAGCAACTCGAAGACAAAATTGCTCAGCATCAAACTCAACTAGCCAATCTTGACAGTCGCAAGGCAAGCATGGAGCGCGACCTTGCTCAGGTCGATCGACTGCGCGCCGAAACAATTGCCCTAGAACAAGAGGCCCAAGAACGCCAAGCCAACCTCAGCAACCTCCGCCAGCGAGAACAAACCCTCCTTAACAACTGCACCAGCCTTGAGGCCCAAGCGGCCGAACTCAGCGAGCGCACGGCCACCCTCACGCGATCGCTCGCTGACACCATGCGAGAACAGCAGAGCGTAGAAATGACCCTGCAACAGCAGCAAGCGGCCCTCGAACAAATTCGCACCCAAGCCGATGCCCATCACCGGCGGCGCTACGAACTTCGCCAACAGATCGAAACCCTGCAACAGCAATACGACGGACTGCCCTCCACCGTCGCTAAACTACAGGCAGAGCACGATCGACTCGTGGCCCTCTGTCGCGATCGGCAAGTGGAATTAAACCAAATTCACGAAAATATGGCCCAAGCTCGTGCTCAGCAGCAAGCAATCCAAGCCGAGTTACAGCGCGATCGCCAAGCACTCCTGCGGGTCAACCACAAAAAACAACAGGAAACCAACTCCTTGCGGCTGTGGCTCAGTTTTCTTCTCAAAGACCTGTCCGCTAACGAGCCACCAGCACCCAAGCACCGCCGCGCCCCCCGCAAGCCCAACGCCTAGTGGCAAGTCAGGTAAACTCGCTTAAAAATTGGACTATAACTGCTGAACTCACGGCTCAAACCAGCGAACCCATGAACCAAACTTGAGCTTGGCATTGAATTAATGTTGTTAATATTGATCTGCCATTGATCTTAAATTGTTCTATTTTTGAGTTCGTTTTGAATTTATTTTGACTGTTTACGAATATTGTCCCAGATTCGCTGCCAAACCCCTTGACTAGTATTTGATCAAAAAGAAATGAGCATTTTTTTGATTACAAAGGAAGCAACAGCAAAACTCAAAGAGGTTTATAACCGCAATCCTCTCTTTCTCTTAGAACACATTTTTGTTGTTTTCTTTCTCATTCGCTACTCCCTTGGCATTCTGGAGGTTATTTTAACCAATGGAGCCAGTGAAGGTGATGGGCAAGATATCTTATCTTTTAATTATAAACCGAGCGTGGCGCTCTATTTTTTGAACTACATCGTCACTAATATTTTATTAATTATGCGATGGAAAAAAGTCATTGTGATGCTAATGGCAGCTCCCACAGTGGTTTTTCTCATTGCTATGTTTCCCATTTCGTTTCTCTGGTCGATCGAGCCGTCTAAGACCCTTAACGCCTCGATCGCCATGATTGGCACCTTTCAATTTGGTCTTTATCTCGCCACTCGCTACTCCCTCAGGGATCAAGTGCGCATCTTGGGAGTTATGTTTGGTATTTCCCAAGTACTCTGCTTCGTCTTTGGTGTTGCCCTGCGTAAATATGGCGTGATGGGCGCAGTTCATGCCGGCAAATGGCGTGGCATCTATTCCCACAAAAATCAACTGGGTAAAATGATGGCCCTCGCTTCCGGGGTCTTTGTGCTGCTTGGTATTTCCGAAACCTATCGACGATATCGCTATTTAGCTTGGTCTGGCCTCCTCACTGCCTTTGTTCTTATTCAACTCTCTGGCTCCAAAAGTCCCTTTATTAATATTGGATTGCTGATTGGCATGAGCGCATTTGGCCAGATTTTTCGCCTACCACACAAATGGATGGTTCGCTGCCTAATCTGGTCAGCCGTCATTGGAATTAATTTATTTTTTTATTGGGATGACATCGTAATTAATATCCTGGGCGCGTTAGGTAAGGATGCTAGCCTAACAGGTAGAACAGATGTTTGGGAATTTGTGATTGATCGAATCAAAGATCGACCAATCCTGGGTTATGGCTTTGGCACATTCTGGAATGGCTTAGATGGGAAATCAGCCTATGTTGTTCGTGCAGTTCGGTGGCCCGTTCCTGATGCGCATAATGGATTTTTGGAAATATGTATTGATTTAGGTCTTGTGGGCTTAGCAGTTTACGTTTGGGTTGTTTTCCAAACAATTGTCAAAACCATAGCGCTCATGCGTGCCACCAAAAATAACGAATATATTTGGGTTCTGATGTTCTTTACCTACAGCACCGTTGCTAATCTTTCGGAAAGCTCCTTGCTGTTTCGTAACTCTTTGCCAAGTGTCATTTTTGCCGCTGTCTCCTTCACAGTGGCAGCAAACTATTATCAACAATTTAAAGTCAACCCTCCAAATTTTTCCACTCAAATTCCGGAACAACCCTTGCCCGAGACCGCTGAGTTCTTGTCGGATGAGTCAAGAGTTGGAATTGAGTATAAGTCCAATTCTTGATTACGAGAAAAACTGAAGGTACTTTAAGAAAATTCAAAATACTTACTTGTAAGCAAATTCTTTAAGAAAAATTCACTTTTTACAATTTACAAATTCTTCTTGATCAAAAATAAAAATTCCTCGAAAATTCTCAAAAAATTCTACAAAGCTAAATACAAATCAATTTCGGCAATGCAGTATAATAATAGCGAAAATCCTTGGCTTACAATGGGTGCTTGAAACATAGCCTGAGAAGTTGCTTGAACATTACTTCAGGCTTACAAAGCTTCAAGCTTGAAAATAGAACAATTCATTTCATGATTGAGAAACTTTTTCTTGATTCACTTTTTCCTGATTCAAATAAAATCAATAAGAATAATTGTTCAGTGCCTTGCTTTCAACTGTCCTGTTTTTAAAAGAACCCTTTGAGTCAGTACTTCGCTTGAAGACGCTCAAAAATCGATAACCTAGCTCTGCCTTCAACACCAGTCATCCCATGCAAGTCGATAATTCTCAAAATCTGTCTTCCTTTGCAATCATTACGCCAAGCTATGATCAAGATTTCCAACGCTGTCAACTTCTCTGCAAAAGTATATCGCGATTTGTTCAACCACCTTTCAAGCATTACATTGTTGTAGAAAAGCGCGATCTAAAATTGTTTTCACAACTCAAAAATCAACACACAGAAATTATTATTGTTCAAGATCTGCTCCCCTTTTGGCTTTTTAGGCTACCCAAAATCCGAAAAACCTGGTTCAGCCTAAAAGGAGTTCCAGTGCGTAGCTGGATTATGCAGCAAATTTCCAAAATCGCACTTTCTAGAGTCATTGATGAAGAAATTTCAGTATTTTTGGACTCGGATGAAATGTTTATCCGAGACTTTGGCATTTCGAACCTGGTCAAAAATAACCAAGTTCGATTCTATGCTGAGCCAGAGGGCAATCCGATCGGAATGGATACGCCGCATCAACATTGGCATCAATCGGCTAGCCGGTTATTGGGTTTAACGGCAACACCCATGCCAGCTCCCGACTACATTGCTGATGTGATCACTTGGAAACGAGAAAATGTAACAGCGATGTGTCGTCACATTGAGCGAATTTATCATCAATCATGGTTCGAGGCAGTTTCAAAAACCTGGCATTTTTCTGAATACACACTCTATGGAACCTATATTGACCGGGTGCTTCAAGACCGAAGCGGTCATTACTGGGATCCAACCAAAATTCTCAATTCCTATTACGATCCCAATGTGATGACCGAAGAAGAGTTGCGCAACTTTGTTAACTCAACTCGACCTGAGCATGTTGCCATCATGATTTCTGCTAAGGCTAAAATAGCAGTTGATCGATACGCGAGCTTGTTAGAGCTTGAATAGACTGGTTGCTAGGGGTGTGCATGTGTAGTCGATCGCTCTTCATGATGGATGGAGGGTAAATGTTGAGCGAGTCGAAGAAGCCAGCATACGATCAAAAACCCTCGGGCTACTTTCAATGATCCGGTTCCTGGCCACAAATCTTGGTAAAGGATGAAAATTTGGCCAGGTTTGTGGGGGCCCGCTGCCCAAGGAGTTGGCCAATAGTGATGTTCTTGATCCTGAGACCGCCAAAACTGGCTGACTATTTGGGGCATCCCCCTTGTTCTGTTTTTGATCAATATAGACGGGCAATAGTTCCATGAATGTTGCATTGATCGGCTGTGGATTTGTTGCTGATTATTATGTGCGAACCCTCGAAAATCATCCTTCATTAAAAATTCTGGGCGTAATGGATCGAGATTCAGCACGCACAGAGCATTTTTCTCAATTTCATAAACTTCCTAAGTACCCCAGTTTGGCAGCGGTGCTCGCAGATGAGCGCGTGCAAATTGTCGTAAACCTAACCAATCCTCGCAGTCACTACGAAGTTTCCAAAGCAGCTTTGTTGGCGGGCAAACATGTTTACTCAGAAAAACCGCTGGGGATGACTTTTGAAGAGGCCAAAGAACTGGTTGAACTAGCGGAATCTAAGCAACTGGAAATTTCCGGTGCGCCTTGCAGCCTTTTGGGCGAAACGGCACAGACAATTTGGAAAGCTTTGCGCGAGCAAGCGGTTGGCCAAGTCAGCTTGGTTTATGCAGAAATGGACGATGGGTTTGTGCCTGCGATGGCTTACCAAACCTGGCTGAGTGAATCGGGAATACCGTGGCCCTACAAAGATGAATTTGAAGTGGGTTGCACGTTGGAACATGCGGGCTATTACTTAACTTGGTTACCTGCTTTCTTTGGGTCGGCTGTTAGCGTTACTGCCTTTGCGGATTGTACGATTCCCAATAAGGGTGTTGATCATTTAGATCCACCCAATACGCCGGATTTTTCAGTTGCCTGTATTAAGTTTGCCTCGGGAGTTGTGGCTCGCTTGACCTGTAGCATCGTGGCTTCCCACGATCACGAATTACGAATTTTTGGAGATCAGGGGGTGATGTATACGGAAGATTGTTGGTTTTATCGATCGCCCGTTTATATTAAACGTCGTCTACGAATTCGTCGCAAAACGATCGAGGGGCCGCTCGCGCAACGTTACCCATTGGTGGGGCCAGTCACCAAGCGTCAAAAGTATCGGGGCGCTCAACAAATGGATTTTGCGCGGGGAATTGCCGACTTAGCCGAGGCAATTGAAAATAAGCGATCGCCCAGGTTATCAGGACGCTATTCATTGCATGTGAATGAAATGGTCTTGGCTATTCACTACGCAACGGCTCAAGGATGTACCTATCAAATGCAAACCGATTGTCCGGCGGTGGAACCGTTGCCTTGGGCGCTTTGATCGTGAGGCTTCGATTCAACGAGTCATCATCGCAAAATGAGGGATCACGGGCGGTTTAGGTGCGATTGGTGAGTGCGACTGATTGAGTGTGGCTAATTGAAGGTGATCAATTAAATTTTCATGAAAGTTTCCATCTGCGTTGCCACCTATAAACGACAAGATTTACTGCATCAACTGATCTTGAGCTTGCAGGCACTCAAGTTTGAGCAAATTGCAACTCCTGAAATTGAAATCATTGTGGTTGACAATGATGCAAATGGATCGGCGCGCGAAACCTTGTCCACTTGGCAAGAAAGCTCCCACTGGCCAATTCGCTACGATATTGAAATGCGATCGGGTGTGACCTATGCCAGAAATCGTACCATTCAAAATGCGGCTGAAGATAGTGACTTCATCGCCATCATTGATGATGATGAACAAGCTTGCCCCTCTTGGCTAGAAGCACTTTTGACTGCGCAAGCGCAATTTCAAGCAGATATTGTGGGCGGGCCAATCTTGCCCGTGTTTCAATCCAATCAAGTGCCTAACTGGATTCATCAGGGACAATTCTTTGCGCCTCCTGCCTATAAAACAGGTCAGAACTTGCACGTGGCTTTCACGAACAATGTGTTGCTCCCTGCGCCGTATCTGAAGCAAATGCCCTGTGTTTTTGATGAGCGATTTGCGGTGGGAGGTGGAGAAGATACGCACCTATTTATGCGACTCCATCAAGCGGGCTTAAAAATTGTTTGGTCAGCAGAGGCGATCGCCTATGAATCGATTCCAGCTAGTCGAACCACGTTTCAATGGTTGTTACGGCGTAACTATTGGGGTTGGAGCATTTACAGCTTGGTTGAAAAAGAACTCTACCCACAGCCCAAGATATTTCTAGTTCGGCTCTGCAAAGGGCTTGCGTTAATGATTTTGGGAATTCTGGCACTAATTCCTGGATTATTGCGAGGAAAGCATCATTTATATCGAGCTTGTATCCGAACGGCGCAGGGAGCGGGCACAATTATGGGATTACTGGGACGCAGAACCACTTGGGTTTAGCGATCATCTAAGCTCAGCTTAATAAAGTTCAGTGAGGGATTGTTGATGCTGCTAAAACCTGGGAGCTAACTCAGGATTTCAATCAAAGCTTAATGTGTAAATCCCTCAATGTAGATATCCTCAAAGTTGAATGCATGATTGATAAATATTGATAAGCTTAGGTGAACGAAGTTCGATGAATAAAAAATTTCTGAGGTTCCAGTGTCTTGGGAATTTGCAAAGCGTGCTGAAGCACCAGCCCAAAATCTGTTGAAAATTGGAGAGGTGCGATCGCGCAGTGGCTGCTCCATTCAAACGATTCGCTACTACGAAAGTTTGGGACTGATCCAAGCGATCGATCGAACGGCTGGCGGGTTTCGGTTGTTTGCACCGTCCACGCTCGATCGCTTGGCCTTTGTGAAGCAGGCCCAATCTTTGGGCATGAGTTTGCAAGATATCAGTGAGCTGCTGACGGTTTATGACAGTGGCAATGCTCCCTGTTCAACGGTGAAGCATAAGCTGCGGGATAAGTTGGCAGATCTAGATCGCCGCATTCAATCGCTTCAGCGGCTGCGAGATGAGTTGCAATCCCTGTTGGCGGTGGCGGATGACTTGGAACAATCCCCGGGCAATATTTGTCCGATTGTGGAGCGAGCAAGTCAGCTTCATCAGGCGATGGAGGGTGCTGCTTTGGAGGCGGAGACTGCGGCTACTCAGGGTTTAACGATCGCCCAGTCATCAATCGCCCAGTCATCGATCGCCCAGTCATCAATCGCCCAGTCATCAATCGCCCAGTCATCAATCGCCCAGTCATCAATCGCCCAGTCATCAATCGCCCAGTCATCAATCGCCCAGTCAACCCCGCCGCCGTCTGCTGCTGCCGGTTGCTGTGCGAATCGATCGCCAAGCCCTGGCACTGAACCTTGAAGCCGATCGCGCCCTCTAAAATCTTCAGAATTGCCCGTTGCAAGCTGCCGCCAGAATGGCGCAAAAGTCATGCCCAGTCTTACTCGTGTTGCTAACCGTGCTGCTATTGGTTGGGCCGTTGGTTTAGGGCTGGGGTTGGGGTTGCCGGTGGCAATTGCGCCCGGGGCGATCGCCCGGGAAGGGCCACCCAAGACCGAGCCGGTGCAAATGTCCGTGTCGCCAGCCGTGGAAACTTCGGCTTCGGAGGCCGCGGCAGCAGCCGTCACCAGCGGCAGCGATGCACTGTCCGATCAACCCTTGGGGGATCCGGTGGCCGTGGAACTGGAGCCAACCCGAATCTTTCGACGGACGGGCTGTTTTGGCGATCAACCCATGGCCACCGATCAGGAAATTCGCCAACAGGGCCTGACTCCGCCTAGCCTCTGGCTCACGCGGGATTTGCTGGGGGGAAAAATTGTCGATCGCTGGACGATCCACCGGGGTGATGAGCAATTGCCGCCTTGGGTGGAAGTGACGTTTAATTTGCAACCTTGGAATAATTTGGAATACCCGCGCCAATATGCCTACCTGAATGAATTTGGGCGAGTGGCCAGGGAATATGGCTTTAATGTGCGAGTTTGCAATGGCTCGGGCGATGCGCTGGCGGCCCAGTTCTGCGACTGGTCACAAATGCGGGCGGGGGTCACTTGTCCGATTTATCTGCCGGGGGGATTTTCGGCGCGGGCACGATCGCGACTGTTTTAGCGGGGTCGGTGGGTTTGGCATCAAGGCCACCCAGGCCAATGCGCGATCGCCACTCGTCTCGCAGTTGGTGCAAGACGGTTCCCGGCTCTACAAAATCCAGCAAGTCCTTGGCGAGGGTGTCGGGGCCGTCATCTCCCCAAGTGCAGCCCGCTTCGAGAGAACTGCGGGTGGTTTTGGCGATCGCTAAGCTACCAAAGGCCGCCGCCGCCGCCTGCACCAGGGCCGCCCCCAGGTAACCGCTGAAGCCGTCGCTGCCCGCTTGGAGCGATCGCCCGTCATTCCCACCCAGGAAGCCGCCCCCCACTTCTCCAAGCAACATGGCTCCCAAGCTAACCAAGCCCGTTTTCCAAAACGACTGCCAAGCCGATCGCACCAGGGGCAAGCCATAGAGCCGCGACAGCGATCGCACCAAAAACCAATCCACCAACACCGCCGCGATCGCATCCAACAGCACAAAGGGACTGAGGGCCACGATTACGGCCTTCACTTGAATGAATCGCCAAGTTTGGGCCTCCGCATCGTCGCGCAGGTGGGTGAGGGTTTTTTGGGCGATGGTTTGCTGGGCAGTGCGGGCCTGCATCAGAGCATTCAGGGCCAGCAGGGCTTCTCCTTCCCGATCGATGGTGGCCAAGATGGCCGATCGCAAGGTCTCAATCTCCGGTGGGGGCGACTCCCAACCATAGGTCACCCGGCCATCGGGCCATTCTTCCCGCACTTGAATTGGAGCCGGTTCCGCCGCCGCCAGCACAATTTCATCCACGGGCAAGAACGGATCCCAGCGACGTTCGGCGGGATTGCTGGGCGGGTGGGTGGGTGGGGGCTGGCCGGCCGCTTCCAACTGCATGAGCGATCGCAGCCGCTCCACAATCGCCGGCCGCTCCGTTTCGGGAAACAAATCAATTTTGTTGAAAACCAAAATCAGGGGCTTATGGGCCTGGCGCAAGGTTCGCAAGGCCGCATATTCCACCTGGGTTAAGTCGCCAGCGGTGATGAATAGGATCAAGTCCGATCGCTCGGCCACTTCCCGCGAGAGTTCGGCGCGGCTTTCTCCATCAATTTCATCCAGCCCCGGTGTGTCAATGAATTCCACCTCGATCGGGCGATCGCGCCCGGGAGGATGCCACCGCACCGATCGGGGCAAGCGCGTCAGGCCATTCAGGGGCCCCGTTTCCAGCAGGTGTTCCCCCAATAGGGCATTCAAAACGGCGGATTTGCCCCGGCTAACCAAGCCAAAGGCCGCAATCCGCACCACGAATCGATCGAGCTTGTCGAGAGCCCCCGCTAACCGATCCAAATCCGGCTGAATCAGGGCATTCCACCGTTGTGAATCGCGAGCACCCAACTGCTCGATCGCCCGTCGCAGGCTCGATCGGACGCGCTCAAATTGTTCCGACTGGGGCGCGTTCAAGGCTGTGAACTCATCCAAATCAAACTAGTCGCCCCCATTGTAGAAGCGAGGCGATCGTCTCGTTGCATTGGCTCCCGAAAATCCAGCTAGCAGGCGCAGATCGGGTCATTCCTGCCATCAGCACCACGGCCATAGGGCAACTCCTTAGGGAACAGGAGTTCAAGGAATTTAAGGAATTGGAGTTTTTAGAAAGTCATGGGATTGGAACGATTCAGCAGCGAATTAGCTAACACAACTAATTCAACTGGGAAACGAACGGGAGCAATAGGGTCGTGAAGTAATACACCAGGGGAGCCGTGAAAATGTAGCTGTCGGCGCGATCGAGAATGCCGCCATGGCCCGGAATCAAATTCCCGGAATCTTTGACCCCCGCGTCTCGCTTCATCAGGGACTCAATCAAATCCCCCAGCAGACTGGAAACGCCCACCAGCAGCCCCAACAAAGGCCCCGTGATGAACCACAGGGGCCAATGGCAATAGGCCGCACCCAGAGTTCCCACCAGTGCGCTGCCCAGCGTGCCGGCCAAAGAGCCTTCCACGGTTTTCTTGGGGCTGATGTCCGAGAGGCGAGTTTTGCCCACCCATTTGCCCATGATGTAGGCCCCAATATCGGCCGCCCAAATGCAGCAAAAGGCCAGAATCGTCACCGTCAGGGCCTCGGGCCAGGCGGCCGGGTTCCAAGATTCGGGCCAGAACCCATTCAGCGGCAACCGGGCCACGGCTCCATCGTCCAAGGCCAGCCCCGCCCCGACCCGCAGTCGCACCCAATAACTGGGCAAATAGCCACAGTAAAACAGGCCCATCACCGAGCTGGACAGATCGGCGATCGAGGCCATCTTGGGCATAAACAGCAAATAGAAACAAACCAGGGTGCTGGCGATCGGGACGATCGCATCGGCCACGGACGGCATCCAAGCCGAAGCGGCCACAATTGCCAAACAAGCAATGGTGACGGTTTTCACGGCGGGAACTGCCCCTTTGGCCTGCACCAGGGCGAAATATTCACCCAAACCCAGGTAGACCAACAGGCCAAACCCCGCCGTGAAATACCAGCCACCCAACACCAGCATGGTGAGGGCGATCGAGATTCCCACCACGGCACTGAAAATCCGCCGCCAGGGCCACCCTGCTAATCGATCGCCCCAACTGCGGCCGGCATTGCCCTGGGCCGCTTTTGGCAAAGCAGACTTGATCGCAGCGGAACTTGATTCACTCAAAGACATGGGACGCAACCAGCACGAGGACAGCAAGGGCGAGCGCAGCGACCAAGAACTGCGACACAGGGTTAAGGAAACGGGGAACCGAGGTTAAGTTGGCCTTAATTAAGGATAAGGCAGTGCGCCTCGGTGTTGTGTGCCGTAGCCAACTAGGGTGATCGCTCTAAAGCCGTCCCTATTTCAGGTTTAGGCTGGGTGCTGGGCCTAATTGCGGCTGGCATGGCCATAGTCAATGCGGGCCCCGGCCCAAAGCAATTTCTCGCGCAGGGTACGGTAGTAGGAATAGTTTTCCCGCAGGATCACAAACTTGGCCACGCAATCCGCCATCCGCACATCAATCCGCTGGCCGGGCCAAAGGGAAGCCCCAAAAACACCATCCGTCCAAACTTTGGTGGCCAGCTCGTAATCCCCCAAGGGCCAAATGCTGACCACACAGCGGGGAGGCAACACGATCGGGCGGCTAGACAAACTGAGGGGGCAAATGGGGGTAACGGTGATGGCATCCAGGCCAGAATGGAGAATGGGCCCGTTGGCGGAAACGGTATAGCAGGTGGAACCGGTGGGGGTGGCCACAATTAGCCCGTCGCCGTGGTAGCGATCGACGATTTCGCCATCAATTTCCACTTCCAGCATGGTGGTCATCAGGCGATCGTTGGAAATGGGCTTCACGCAAATTTCGTTCAGGGCCAGGAAGGTTTCCCCCACCGGTTCCGTCCCCTTGTAGCTGCCATCTTCGATCGCGGCGAGGGTTTTCCCTTCAAAAACCTGCCCTTGCAACATCATCCGTTGTTGAACGGCGAAGCGATCGCTCTGGAGCCGTTCCCACACCGCTTGGGAGTTTTCAAACAGCTCAAAGGGTTCCGTTAAAAACCCCAAGTGCCCTCCCACGTTCACGGCCAAAATGGGCACTTGTTCCGGGGCCAGGTGTCGAGCAGCGGCCAACACCGTGCCATCCCCCCCCAAGACAATCGCCAGGTCGATCGGCTGGGTGACCGAAGCCAAAAACACCGGGTAGGGATTGTCCTTTGGGCCGCTGGGGCCCACGAGCGATCGCGTGCCTAGGGCATCCAGTTCCCGTGAGCAACGCTCTGCCCAGCCTTGGCTGCGAGAGTCTCCGGCTTTATAGATGATGATGACTTGTTTCAGATTCATGGCAAAGGGGAAATGATTCGGTGCAGGTCAGGGCGATCGGCCAAGAGAACGCAGAACAAGACGAGAACTTGGCCCTTGCACCATGTCTCTCTTGCACCATGTCTTTTTGTAGCGTTTCTGGCCAATGCGGAATGCTCGAATCGCACCACCATGCCACCGCAACCGCAATTCAACCGTTGCGATCGGCCCCCATGATTTGGCTGCTGGCTGAGCTGCTGGTTAAGTTAGCTGCTGAATTAGCTGCTGGGTTCAGCCCTTGGTTGATTAGCCCTTTGATTAGCCCTTTGATTAGCCCTTGATGAGTCTCTGATTCGCCCCGATCGGGATCAAGCCTGCTGAATCCAAACCGATACCGATCCCCCGGCACAGCGGAACTCACCCCAGCCCCACTCATTGGTGTAAACCAGTTCCTTCACATGATCCGTTAGGTCATAGAACGTGGCGTTCGATTGCCCCGTTTCCATCCAAAGGCTGCTGGGGCCACCATTGCTCAACACCACCGCCATGCTCAGGGGATGAGTGGCATCGCCTAACCGAGTCCAGCCGATCGTGTTGCTGCCGGAGAAGTAGTCATACTGCGGCCCCCAACCAAAGCGCCGACGGGCATACAGAAACTTATCCAACAGCCAATTGTGTTTGGACAGCGAAACGGTATGTTGATGGCCATCCCGTCCCCGATCGGTATATTCCGCACCGTAATAGTCCCCGTAGAACACACAGGGATAGCCCTCCCGCCGCAGCAAAATGATCGCGTAGGCAAGGGGTTTAAACCAAGCTTCCACAGGCGATTCCAGGGCTTGCAGGGGTTGGCTATCGTGGTTGTCCACAAAGGTGACGGCCAAGGTGGGCTGCTGTTGCATCAGGGTGTGATCGAGAATGGTGCGCAGGTCATAGGCACTGCCCGATCGACTGGCCTGGTGGAAGTTGTAGTGCAACGGCACGTCAAACAGCGACATCCGCCCCTCCGTGGCCGCCAAATACCGATGCAGGGCCTCCACGTCGTTTTCCCAATATTCCCCCACCGCAAACAGCTTTCGATGGGGACAGTGACGGCGCACCGCATCGAGCCACTCATTGAAAAAGCTCGATCGAATGTGTTTCACCGCATCCAACCGAAACCCATCCGTGCCCAGGGTGTCTTGGATCCATTGGCCCCAATGCACCAACTCCTGGCGCACCTCCGGGTGATTCGTATCCAAATCGCAAGCCATCAAAAAGTCGCAGTTGCCATAGCGATGGCTCACTTCCGACTCAAAGGTTTTGGGACTGAGGCGATAAATGGCGCGATCGTCCGGATCGTTGGCATTGTGGTTCACCGAATCAAAACAGCGGGCATCCCACTTCATGGCCGAGTAGCGATCGCCCCGACCGGGAAAGGTGAACTTCGACCAAATGCTAATTTCCCGGGCCGCTCCCAACTCCCAATTGCGGTTATCGCTGGCGACGGGCGTGGCCCACACCGTTTCCGTGGCATCGCCCCCGTTTTTGTGATTAAACACCGTGTCCAAGTAAACCTGCAAACCCGCTGCCCGCGAAGCTTTCACGGCTGCGATCAGCTCTTCTTTAGTGCCATATTTGGTGCGAATAGTGCCTTTTTGGTCAAACTCGCCTAAATCAAACAGGTCATAGGTGCTGTAGCCCACATCAGAACTGCTGGTGCCCTTATAAACCGGCGGTAACCAAAGGGCTGTGATCCCTTTTGCGGCCAACTCCCGAGCTTGATCCTGCACCTGACCCCAAAGGGAGCCATCGGCGGGGCAGTACCACTCGAAGTACTGCATGATGACACCGTTTGTTTCTACCATGACCGTTCTCTCCGCTTCCTGGGCTGGCCCTTATCCATGACTGTAGGCCGATCGCCCAGAACTCAGCCCGGTAGTTTGCACAAACTTAAACTCTTTCAGAAAGGGTGCTATTGCACGGATTGGTCGCGATGGCGTTGAGGAGGATGGTGGTGGGTTGGGTGTCGGCAAGCGGTTCCGAGAAAGCGGCAGCGACCTAGCTCACGGCAGCCACAGCCTGGGAGAGGGCCGGGCTGGGAATGTCTTGATGCATCGGGATTTCGATGTGAAACGCCGTACCACGCCCCACTTGCGAATCAAACCAGAGCCGACCTCGATGGGTTTGATGAATCACCTGGTGACTGATTGAAAGCCCCAAACCTGTACCTTTGCCCACGGGTTTTGAAGTCACAAAGGAATTGAACACTTGGCTCTGCAAATGGTCAGGAATGCCACTGCCGTTATCGGCGATCGTGATCCGAATCAGCCGTCCTTCACAGAGGCGCGTTTGAATCCGAATAATGCCAGGATTTTCCCGAATTTCATCAAAAGTCCAACCGGATTGGGATTCCTCGATCGCGTCGATCGCATTGCTCAAAAGGTTCATGAACACCTGATTCAGAGGCCCTAAACAGCATTCCACCAAGGGCAAATCCGCATATTCCCGTAATACTTGAATTTCTGGCCGCTCGCTGGAAGCCTTAATGCGATGGTTCAAGATAATTAAGGTGCTGTCGAGGCCCTCATGGATATTGGTGACCTGAAAATCGTTGTCATTGGCTCGCGAGAAGGATCGGAGCGATCGCACGATATCTCGTACACGCTCGGATCCCAACCGCATCGATCGCACCATTTGGGTCAAATCATCTAACAGAAAATCAGGATCAACTTCCTCCAACACCTCTTGTAACTCTTCTGGCACTTCGGGAAAGTAATGTTGATAGCTGCGAATAATGCGGCCCAAATCCTGAACATAGTGGCCCAGGTGTTCCACATTGCCGGAAATAAAGCTAATGGGATTATTAATTTCGTGGGCTACCCCTGCCAGCATTTGCCCAACCGCCGCCATTTTTTCGCTTTGAATCACCTGAAGTTGGGTATCTTTCAGTTGATTCAGGGTATTTTGCAAAGAGCTAAGCGAGGTTTCCAATTGCCGATACATGGCCTGGAAAGCATCTTGCAAAAGATCAATCTCATCGAGTCCCAGGGTGGGATCGATCGGGGCGGCGGGCTTGGTTGCTAAGGCTGCGGAAGGGTCGATCGACCCCACCGCGCCCGCTCCTGCGCCGGGAAAGGGCGGCGCGGCGCTGGCTAAGGTAGCCATCGGGGCGATCGATTCGGGCGATCGCGCCGACTCCGGCCCCTTGGGATTGCTGGGGATGCCACCTGCCGGGGGCGATGTTTCCTCTTCATTGGTAATTCCGCTGGAAAGCAGCGCCATTTGGCTGCTGTGAACCAGTTCCCGGCAGCCATCAATCATCGGCTTCAAGCGCTGATTCAACCGGTGTACGAAAAACCAAATGCTGCCCAACAGCACCAAACTGGCCACTAAGCTGGTTCCCAAGGCCGTTTGAAAAATGGGGGCAAACAGTCGGCGGCGCGGCACCACCGCCACCATCATCCAGTCCGTTCCCGCGATCGGGCGATAGGCCAAAAACTCAGCGGGAGTTGTCCGAAAACCCAACCGAGATTGGCGAATTTTGGGCCAAATTTGTTCCAGGGAGGGAATTTTCTGGTAGCTCGATAGGCCCGTGGCCCGCTGCGGATCCGGTGGATAGGCCAGCAGTTCCCCCTCATAACTCAGCAGCACGAAATAGCCGTCCTGTCCCAGCACCGGCCGCGCCAAACGTTCACTGAGATTGGTAATGTCAATATCCACCACCGTGGATCCCACCTTGTGGCGATCGCGACTGCGCACCGGACTCAGCAGCGTCACCAGCACCTGTTGATTCCAGCGGTAGGGCTTGAGCCACCTTGGCTCCGCTGCACTTGCCTCCTTGGGAGACACCAGGCGAGCTTCCGAAGGGGTCAGCCGCTCCGTCAGGGATTCGGCGCGATCGAGTTGGGCCAAGCGATCGGGGGTTGAAGGCGTGGCTGTGGGCGATGGAGTGGAAGGGGGAATGCCATCGCGGATCAACACATAGGGCGGAGCCAGCCGCTTATGGATCATGCTTGGCTCCGAAAAAGCGGTTTTCGGTTCCGACACCGTGGATCGGGGGCTAGTAGGCGTGGGCTGCGATCGCCCCAGTTCCGAAACCCGGTTTACCAACCGCTGCGGCACGATCGAATAATACGGATCGAACTGCTCCCGGCTCTTCAGCAGGGCAAACGGTTCCTGTTGCAACCCCAAGCCCGCCACCAGAGGCGGCCGGTTTTTCAAAAATTCCAAAATAATCTGTTCACAGCTTTGGGCGATCGCCGCCTCATCCTGGCCCAGTCGGCTGACCTCATAGACAGCAACTCCGAACCCATCCGCAAATTCTTCCACCTGCTTCAGATCGCTTTCGAGGCCTTGCACCTCAATCCTCAGGGTTTTTTGAATCTCATCAACCGTCTGATCCTTCAGCAGGTTGTAAGTAATCCCGGTCATGATGCCCAGCGTTGACAAAATGCCCAGCATCGTCCACAAGAGCATCTGAGCACCAATGGAAGAAAGCCTCGTGGCCTTCAGAATCAGTAGCAGTTCAAAGACGCGATGTCTCATGTGTTGACATCCTCCCTGTCCTAAAGGAGCGTGGATTCCGGCCCTAGGCAAACAACCGAAGTTGCTCGACTAGACCACGGGTTGACGCTTCATCGGCTGCCACCAGCGAACTGGATTTACGCTGGCCTCCACGTCCGTTTTGAGTCTCGGACTGCCCGCCCGCGACTTGGATATTGATTGCGGCATTCACATCGCGATCATGTACCGCACCACAGTGCATACACGTCCACTCGCGTACATCAAGGGGTTTCTTGCCGCCCAATTGACCACAAGATGAACAACGCTGGCTAGTCGGTTCCCATCGGCTAATCACCTGGAAATCCCGCCCATAGCGAGTTGCTTTTCCCTCGATCATTTGACGGAAGCTGTACCAGCCAGCATCCGAAATTGCCCGCGCCAACTTGCGATTTTTCACCATGCCCGACACATTCAAATCTTCCAGAACGATCGCTTGGTTCTCGCGAACGATTCGGGTTGATAACTTGTGCAGGAAGTCGGTTCGTTGATCCTTGATGCGGGCGTGAATCCGGGCCACCTTGCGGCGGGCTAGATATCGGCGCTTGCTGCCCTTAACCTTGCGGCTGAGGGATTTTTGAGCACGGCGCAATCGCTTGAGGGATTTGGCTAGAGGCTTGGGACTTCGTACCTTTTCACCCGTGGACAGAGTGGCAAAGGTGGTCAATCCTAAGTCGATGCCAACTCCATTGTTGATAGCCTTCAGAGCGATCGGATCCACTTCACAGACAAACGATGCAAAGTAGTGATCGGCTGCATCCTTGATGATCGTCACTGATGATGGATCCGATGGCAGTTCTCTTGACCACTTGACCCGCACACAACCGATCTTGGCTAAGTAAACCGAGTTGGGTTTAACCGAAAAACCGTTAGTTGTGAAGCGAATGGATTGAGTTGAGTGTTTCTTTTTGAACTTCGGAAACCCAACCTTGCGGCCTTTCCGCTCACCCTTCAAGCTTTTGAAGAAGTTACGAAAAGCCAGATGGGCATCTTGCAAGGATTGAACTAACGGTACAGATGCAACTTCCGATAGCCATTCACGTTCAACGGTTAGCTTGGCTTGGGTAATCACCCGTTTCTGAATTTCAGTATCGCTAACTTTCTCCCCTTGCTGATAGAGGTCTTGACGCAATCGAATTGCATCGTTGTAGACCACACGAGCACAACCGAACGTCTTCGCCAGCATTAATCTTTGCAGGCGATTGGGATAAATTCGGTAGCGAAATCGTGCTCTCATAACTAACATTATAAGTGGGGTTGATCGAAAAAGCCGCCCTAGAAGAGCGGGGCTTGTACCCTTTCTTTTGGTCAATGACATGACCATCACTGCAAAACTAGGTAATCTCGGGGTGCGATGGCATTACAATGCCTCGGCTCTCTCGACAACTACATATTTCCTATATCTCAATCGAACTTTGCAGATTCGGGAAACTTCAGAACTTTCTGACCCATTTCATCCTAATGACCTCATCCCAATGACGGACTTTTGATGAAATTTCGGCTAAATTTATCCCAAAAAATGCATCTTTGGCGACAATTAGCGACAAAACAGACCATTGGCAACTGAATAATAAACCCAATGATTTAGGTTTTTTCTCGATTGCCATTGTGAAGGGTGACGCAATGATGGTCAGGACAGAAATTGCCTAATGCTAATTCGCTAGGCCTTTCTGCAAATCGACTAAAACCAAAAAGAATTATTGAGAAATGACTGCGTTTTTGAATCATCTCTTAAATTAATCATTCTTGAAATTAGTCTTTTTTGAAATTATTGGTTCACTCTGAATTTACTCCTAAATTTACTCCTCATCAAACTTCCTCAAGATTGACAAATTGATCCCAAGGACTGGTGCAATTGACTGTTGCCTGAAAACCACCGAGTTAGGGCATTAGCTAAACGGTCTGGAATGCACCCATGGGGAGTAGAAAGGCCAATTTGATTTATCCAAAATTCCCCTTAGCTTAGGAGATCACCTGGACTGATCTTGTATTCAAGACTACCGTATTCCGATGATGATGCTTGGGATTCGCGCCCCAGGTTTCACGAGGTCTTGCGCGAAGGATGCCTGAAAAGCCAGAGTTGGCCGCGAGAAAACGGGCTACCTTTGCTGAGTCAACTTCGCTGATTCAACATTGACGATTGGTTTTTGAAGTCCCGATCGACCGCCCGATCGATCGCCCCAACATTTCCCCCTGAACGCCCTCGGGAATCCTGAGGGGATGGGCGAAAAAGCCAAATCGGCGACCTTGTGGGTGGCATCGATCGACGAAGACAAGGGACTTAAGCCCCTTGCCCTGATAGCTACTAGTCCCTTGGCAAGTGCCCCAAGTTACTGCTCAGGCATCCTCTTAGAACATCCTATTGAGCCGGTGGTGCAGCATCGGGAGGATTAAATCGATAACCAACTCCGCGCACCGTTTGGATAATTTGGGTTTTCGCTCCTGCACTTTCCATCTTTTTGCGAATTTGACCAATGTGGACATCAACAACCCGCTGGTCGCCCACATAGTCGTAATCCCAAACTCTTTGCAAAAGTTCTTGGCGATTCCAGACCCGTCCTGGATGATTGGCCAAAAAATGCAAAATATTGAACTCTAAGGCCGTTAGGGTAATTAATTGATCATCAAGGGTGACTTCGTGGCGTTCCGGATCGATGATTAAGCTGCCAAAATTAAGGGAAGGTTGCGGTAAATCACGCGGAGAATTGCCCCGCCCCCGCTTGAGAATGGCACTAACGCGCACCCCTAATTCCATCAAGCTAAAGGGTTTTGTCAAGTAATCATCTGCCCCTTGACGAAACCCTTTAATTTTATCGGCTTCATCGGAACGACTGGTGAGCATCAAAACGTAGACACCCGTTTTGGCTTGCATTTCCCGACACAGTTCGTACCCCGTTGCATCCGGTAGATTGACATCCAAAATCACCAGATCGGGTTGAAACTTTTCAAAGAGCGCTAAGGCCGTCTTCCCGTCAGGAGCCGACTCCATTTGATATTGCTGCTTGCTTAAGAAGCGATGGATCAACTTTCGGATCGCTGGATCGTCATCCACAACCAGCAGCTTTGGAGGCGTGTCAGTCATCGCTTTGAAGCCAAGATAATCGGCAGAGAAATATTATGGGGCCATTGGGGGTGCGACGGTCATCGCGGGGTGGAGATTTGGGTAGCTGTGATGAACCCAAATAAATAGGGGCTGCTCAATTGTGCCCCTTTCACTCAATCAGGTGCAAATCGTTGTCCAACGATCCAACTAAAATTTGTCCAAATTTGTCCAAATAGGATGATTGTCCAAATCATTTGCGGGGCTGATTGGGGTTGCACGCCAGTTTATTGACCCTTTCTACGGGGATCAGGGATCAACCGGATGTGACCAAACGCATTTCTAGCTTATTTGGGCGCTTGATTGCTTACGAGGGAGTGTTTAGGAAAGTTTTGGACAGTGGGCTGCATGTTATTGCGCGTATTCTATCAAACCGGCACTATTTCACTAACGGTTGTGGCGATTCGCCTTTGACCAACGGATGATTGGCAATTGACGGGCCATCATCCCAAACCCTTGGGAGCTGACTGGTGCAAGGTTTTGGCCCAAGGATCCGACTGGTCTGGCGCAGTGGGTCGATTCTTATAGATCCGGATAGATCCGGACAGATCCCGTAGATCCGGCTGCAGATTCGGCTGATCTGGCGCAAGGCTTGGGGGAGGGACTGACTCAATGATGAGGACTTGTTGCCAATCCGAACTGCTCAGGTGCCGGTTGCTTAGAATTTAGACTAGATTTAAATAGTGTTTTCACGGTATTAGGGCGATCGCCAAGTGCCGCGATCATGCAGTGATCACTAAAACAGTACTGAACAGATAGCGTCGAAGGCGCTGTTCCACTCGATCGCCGCCAAGAGACTAGCCCCACCCAACGCATGAGCAACCCGAACCCCTACGAACAGCTTGGCGTGACCGAGGATGCGTCTTTTGATGAGATTCAATCGGCGCGCAATCGGCTCCTCAAGGAACATGAAACAGACCGCCAACGGATGGAAGCGGTTGAAATGGCCTATGACGCAGTGTTGATGGATCGGCTGCGGCTGCGGCAGGAGGGACGCATTAAAGTCCCCGATCGAATCCGGTTCGCGGAACAGGACGATCGCCCCGCACCGGCCGCTCCCCAGCCCAGTCAGCCGCCGCAACTGCCCAATTGGTTAGCGGGGTCGATCGATCAGCCCACCCGTACCGATTGGATCCAGGCCGGCGGCACATTTTCGGTGCTGTTGGTGCTGGGGTTATTGAACCCTGGTGGTGATGGTGCGCTGCTGCAATTGGTGCTGGCGATCGGGGCAGGGGCCAGCTTGTTTTTCCTCAATCGCAAGGAACGGCGCTTTGGCCGAGCGGTGTTGCTGACGCTGCTGGGGCTGATTGGTGGTCTGATTTTGGGTTCGTTGATCACGGGTCTGATTCCGCCTGTGGTTGGCCTGCGCACGGAGCAGTTGGTGGCGGTGGTGACGCTGATTATCCTTTGGCTTACCAGTTGCTTGCTGCGATGAGCAGGGCGATCGCCATTGCAGACAAGGGCCAAGACTCGGAATTCAAGAGCAAAATTTAATTTAAGGGCACAATTCAAGGCAAACGGCAACAATCAAGAACTAAAGCTTGAAAGTTAGAGCCAAGCCTTGAAAGCCCAAAATGCCCAGCGATCAACAGTTATCTTTGATCGCTGGGCATTTGCCGTTCAGAGGGGTTGTTTTCTGGTTATTTCACGGAACGCTCCCCTAGTTGCTAACCTCGCGCACCGTGAGTTGATAGCGTCCTCGCCCTTGGGGATCGTAGGCATTGACGATGATCCGGTAGGTTCCGGTGCTGGGCAACTGCACCACGAGAGCAGCGTTGGTGTTGGTGTCGCTGATGTCGTCGGCATCGGCCAGTTTTTCATCTTGGGGATCCGCCACCATGAGGTAGGGATCAAAGTCATTGCTCTCCAGCAGGATTTCAATTCGTTGGCCGGCCCGCCCATTGAATCGATATTCCTGGTAGGGGCTGTTGTCGGATTGCAGACGGGGCGAACTGGCGGTTAGGCTGCCGGCATCTTGCAGGATGAGGGAGCCGGCCTGTTGTGTACCGGGCTGCGTGCCGGGCTGCGTGCCGGGGTTGGTGGCGGCGGGGCCACCCGATCGCGCCCGCAGGGTATAGCGTCCTTGTTGGTTGGTGGCGGCGGTGTTCACAAACACGGTGTACAGACCGCTGCTGGGCAGGGTGGCGGTGACGCGGGCGTTGGTTTGGCCGCCGCTGTCGTCGTCCTGGGCTAGCTCTTCTCCTTCGGGATTGAGCACGATCAGGTAAGCATCGAAGTCGCCGCTGGCCAGGTCGATCGTGACTTGGTTGCCCGCTTCGCCCGTAAAGGTGTAGATGTCGTAGAGGGTTTGGTCTTGGCTCAAAACCCGATCGCCCTCGGCCAGTTCGCCGGCCAGGGGCTGATTATTCAGAGCCAGGGTGGTGACGGGGATGGAGGGACGCAAATCTCCCGATCGCGCCTTGGCCAGGAAGTCCAACACGCGATCGGTGGAGATGGCAAAGCCAATGCCGATGTTGCCACCGCCGTCGCGATCGACATAGATCGAAGTGTTGACCCCAATCAGTTGCCCTTTGCTGTTCAGGAGTGGGCCGCCGGAGTTGCCGGGGTTGATGGCCGCGTCGGTTTGAATTAGCCCTTCAATGTTGTCCAGGCGGCTGACAATACCCACGGTGAAGGTGTTTTGGAATTTGCCAAAGGGATTCCCGATCGCAAAGGCCCGCTGCCCCACTTCCACGGAACCGGGTGGCGCAATGGGTACCACCGGCAACCCACTCGCCCCCCGCAACTTCAGCATGGCGAGGTCTAGGCTGCCTTCCGCAAATCCCAGAATATCCGCCTCAAATTTTTGACCATCGGCCAACACCACAGTCACGGGGCTGGCGGCATCATCCACCACATGGGCGTTGGTCAGAATCAGGCCATCGGCGCTAACGATGCTGCCGCTGCCGGTGCTGCTGCTGGTTTCGATCGACACAACGGCGGGGCTGGCGGTGCGATAAACCCGCACGTTCACCTCTTCATCACTGTTGCCTTGGGCTCGGTGACCGGGAACCACGGGGCGCAACGGCTCGATCGACTCGTTCGCCGGGCCCAGTCGTCCTGCGTCGGGGGGCATTTGCCGCGCTGCAACGGGACTGGCCGCCCAGCCAATGGAGCCGATCGAGAGGAGGATCATTCCTCCCAGCCCCCAGAGGGCATGGGGAAGCCGATATGGCGGCATAGGCTGCGATCGCTGATTGATACTCATGGCCCCAAACCCTTCTGCAACGATGGTCACAACGTGGTCACAACAAAACCGCCAGCGCCGGGCCCCACTGGTGGGTGCGCTGGCGTTGGCATTGTACTTTTCTTGAACTTAGCAGACCGATCGGGAGATACCGATGCGATCGCAGACAAATCCTGTCTTGGTTTCTGTCTTAGCGGCTCGCTGGGTTGGCGGTTGGAAGCTGAAGAACGTGAGGTTAATCCACCGAAAATTCACTCAGGAACGGGGCCCAAAGGGGCCTAGTCCCGATCGCCATTGGTCGATCGCCTGAGCCAAGGCGGGCCGAACCTGCTGCCAAACGCCCGCCCAATCTCGGGGTTGGAGCTGACGAAACAACCGAGCCGTGGGATACCAAGGGCAATCGGCGCGATCGAGCATCCAGCGCCAATTGGGCATCTGTGGCAACAAAATCCAGGTGGGCAAGCCCAGGCCGCCTGCCAAGTGGGTGACAGAGGTGTCAACACAAATCACCAAATCCATTTGGGCCGCGAGGGCGGCGGTGTCGGCAAAATCCCGGAGTCGATCGTGCCAGGCCTGGACTTGCGGAAATTGGGCGATCGCCCCGGCATCATGGCCCACTTGCAAGCTATGCAGTTGCACCTCAGGGCAATTCAGATGCTCCACAAATTGGGCTAGGGGAATCGATCGATTGTGATAGTCCCGGCGGCCGTCGCGATTGGCTTGGTAGCCACTGGCCCAGGCAATGCCCACATGGAGTCGATCGCGCCGAAAGGTAAATGCCTGCTCTGGTCGCCAGTCCGTGGCCTGGGCTGACAGGTAAGGCATCGATCGGGGAATGGCCGCCAAGCTGGGCGTGAACACCTTGGGCAGGCTCAGGAAGGAAATTTGCCAATCGAAGGCCGGCAGGGCCGCCCCTTGAACCACCACTTGCGCCACCCCTGGCAGGGCCGCCAAAATTCGGGCCGTGGGCGGCGGCGACTCCACCACCACCCTCGCGCCCCGAGCCGCCAACAGGGGCAAATATCGCGCCAAGTGCAAAATATCGCCCAAACCACACTGGGCATAGACCAAGATGGTTTGCCCCGCGATCGGCTCCCCATTCCAGGCCGGTTGCTGGAAGGGCCGCCGGGGCAAAACGTTGGGCCAGCGCCATTCAAATTCCGCAAAGCCCCGTTCATAGTCGCCTTGGTGTAACCAAAGGTTGGCCCGTCCCCAGTGAACATCCGCTTCATCGGGTTGATGGCGGAGGGCGGCTTCGTAGCAGTCGGCGGCGGCGGCCAATTCCGCTAGCTCAAAGTGGCAATTCCCGATCGCCCCCAGGGCCCGCGCCTGCACACCGGAATCGGGCGGAGCCAGGGTCAGTCCCCGTTGGTGGGCGGCGATCGCCTCCCGAAATTCTTGGCGATAAAAACAAACCCGTCCCAACTGGAACCAAGCACCGGGATAGTGAGGATCCAATGCCAACGATCGCTGAACCGCCGCATAGGCCAGCTCAGGATCGTCCCCAGCTTCGCGATCGAGCGCAATCCAACTTTGCAGCAGGTGGGCCAGGGCGCGATCGGGGTTGCGTTGCAAGGCCTGCTCGATCACCGCCGCCGCTTCCGGCCACCGACATTGCTGGCAAAGACTTTGGGCCAGGTAAAGATGCAAGTCCGGTAGCTCAGGGTTAGCCTGAATGGCTTGCTGATAGTGCTCGGTGGCCGTTGCCCAATCCTGTTGTTGCAGGGCAGTGGTGCCCCGATTAGCCCAGACTTCTGCCCAATCGGGTCGATAGTGCAAGGCCCAGCCATAGGCGCGATCGGCCGCGGCCCACTGACCTTGCCCCTGCAAACCATTGCCCAACCAGCGGTAAGGCTCTGGCCGATCGGGAATCAGCCGAATGGCCCGACGGGCCTGCTCGATCGCCCCTTGGGCCTGGCCCTGTCGCCAAGCCGCCTCGGCCGCCGCCAAAGCCTGGTCAAACTCCGTCACCAGCATTTTCAAGGCGATCGGGAGCGCAGTTTTGGGGGTGATTGTTGCGATCGTTTCTTCCTGTCTGGGGGCTGTGGTTTCGCCTGCTTGCATGGATCTCCTCGCATCCGCCCGCGTTTGGCTGCTGATAACCGGGCTGGCTCAATCTAATGGGTTAAATCGGGCTGGGTAAATCGGGCTGGGTAAATCGGGCTGGGTAAATCTAGTGGGGTAAATCGGGCTGACCGAACTTGATCGCTTGGATTTTCTTGATCGCTTCAATTGGCTTGATGGAATCTGAATTGATCGAATTTGGCTGATGGCACGACACCTGCTCCAGGTCACGGTTTAGGGCCTGGGTTTCCGGATCCCGCTGCAATCTCGGCCGCCGGAACTCGCGATCGGGTCAGCCATCCGGTGTTTAATTGAACCCGGTTTGCATAACCCGATCCCCCTGAGATCAATCTTTCAAAACTTCACAGGAGTTTGACCCATGAGCCAGCTCGATCCCGCAACCATCATGAAGCAACAAGTGGCCCGGGCCGCCGTGGCCCGCGTCAAGTCGGGAACCGTCGTGGGGTTGGGCAGCGGCTCAACGGCGGCCTTTGCGATCGAATATTTGGGCGATCGGCTCAAGTCCGGTGAACTCACCGACATCATCGGCGTGCCCACGTCGTTCCAGTCGGAAGTGCTGGCCAAGCAGTTTGGCATTCCCTTGGCCACGCCCAACGATGTGGATCGGATTGATGTGGCGATCGACGGGGCCGACGAAGTGGATCCGCAAAAGAACCTGATCAAGGGCGGCGGCGCGGCCCACACCCGGGAAAAAATTGTGGACTGCTTGGCAGCGGAATTTATTGTGGTGGTGGATGCCAGCAAATTGGTCGATCGGCTGGGAACCACCTTCCTGTTGCCTGTGGAAGTGTTGCCCATGGCTTTGGAGCCGGTGAAGCGGGCGATCGTCGCTCTGGGTGGTGAGCCGCAATTGCGGATGGCCGTCAAAAAAGCCGGCCCCGTGGTGACGGATCAGGGCAACTTGGTTCTGGATGTGAAGTTCCCCAACGGCATTGACGATCCCGCTACGTTGGAAAAAGCCCTGAATAACATTCCCGGAGTCCTGGAAAACGGCCTGTTTGTGGGAACCACAGACTGCGTGCTGATTGGGGAAATTGTGGACGGGGAACCGCAAGTCCGCCAAATGTAGGATGAATGCCGTCTGGGCTAGATCGGGGTGGGTAATGCCCACCCTGCTAGTGAGTCAAGGTCTAACTGAATGCCCGACTCAGTAACTGGCTGAATGTCTGCCCCATCGCTAACCAATTCATAGAAATTCATTAGCCGCTGAACAACACTCGAACGATTGAAGGGCCCGCGATCGCCATCATGGTCAATTCTGTCGGTCAAAATCTTTGCCAATTGCAGGATAGAAAGATGATTAAATATCTGTGCGATCGCTAATTACTCCTAAGTTGGGTCTTGTGCGCGATCCTTGCCCGAATGTCTACCTGTTTCGGTCATTCGGCAGAATGACAATCCAGTCAAAATTGAGCGCAGAGTGAAGCGCAGGGTTGAGTGCCAATGCCATCTGCAACCACTCAACGCAAGAGATCATGGCTCCTCAATTTTGCTCTCCCCCTCGCACGTTTAAGCCCATGGTGCAAGCTCACACGCGAATGTTGGATCGTTCAGTTCCCCAAGCCGTAAAAGCCGCAGTCATGGTCATTGGCGGCGCAGAAGACAAGATTCACGGTCGTGAAATTCTGCACGCCTTCTTTCAGCGATCGGGCGGAACCGGTGCCAGAATCGCCATCATTCCGAGTGCTTCGCGGGAGCCATCGGTGATTGGCAGCAAGTACCGCATGATTTTCGAGAGCATGGGAGCCGAGTCGATCGAAATTCTTGATGTGCGCGATCGCGACCAAGGCTCCAACGAAAGCTATCTAGAATATGTCTACAGTTGTACGGGCGTGTTCATGACCGGCGGCGATCAGTTGCGGCTGTGTGGCCTGCTGGCGGAAACGCGGCTGATGGAAAGCATTCTGGAGCGGGTGCGGCGACGGGAAATTTCCCTGGCCGGAACCAGTGCCGGGGCGGCGGTGATGGGCCACCACATGATCGCGGGCGGTGGCTCGGGCGAGTCCCCCAATCGATCGCTGGTGGATATGGCCACGGGGTTTGGTGTGTTGCCCCATGTGATCGTGGATCAGCACTTCCACAACCGAAATCGGATGGCGCGGCTCTTGAGCGCCGTGTCCTTGCATCCCGATCGCCTGGGCATTGGCATTGATGAAGATACCTGCGCCTGTTTTGAGGATGACGGTTCGATCGAAGTGCTGGGTAAAGGCACGGTCACCATCATTGACCCGGGCGACATCACCTACACCAATCAATCCCTAGTGGGAGCCAACGATCCCGTTAGTCTGCATCACCTCCGCCTGCATGTGCTCAGCTACGGCGATCGATACTCGATTCCCATGCGGCGTGTGGTCAGCACCGGGCAACCGCGCTAGTCGTTAAACCATTTCCGTGAGCTTCAGTGATCTTCCGTGATCTAACGACTCTCGCGCTCCTGGGCTAAGCCAACCGAAAGAGCACTGTTCAAAACCACAAAACCCAGCCTCAGTGATGCACCGGGGCTGGGTTTTGCGTTTGAGCTTTGAAATCTTGACCCGATCGCGCGAACCGGCATTGAACGGGCAGCGAATTGAGACTCGAGGATTGAGCCGATCGACGCTGGGCTAGCCACCGATGAAATCGGCAAACGCTGTTCCAGGTTGCCTACTTATCGGCCCCTTGCAACCGCAGCAACAGGAAACCACCGCCCAAGCCAATCAAAATCAAGGTGAATGCCAAAAAAGCCGTGCTAAAAATTTCGCCGCTCATGGTGTTATTTCGGTTTCGGTAACGTGCCTCGCCATTGTATCAACGCGCGTAGGACTGGGACTCGAATTGAGACTCGAATTACGGTTGGAATGGCGGCTTGCATGGCGGCTTGAATAGTGGCCCGAATTGCGGCCCGAATTGAGACTTGGATTCAGCCCTTTGCTGGCCTTCCCCGCGAGCCAACTGGTGGCCTGGCTGGCCACCCAACCCAGCCAAACTTACGGTGCGCTGCGAATCAACAGGGCGGTGCTTTCCTTTTGGGTTGCCAAAATAGTGCCCTGCAAGCGAGCGTTTTCCAAGCGGGCATTCGCCACATTCGCCCCATGCAACTTGGCAAACCGCAAATCGGCATTGGTTAGGTTGGCCCCGGCCAAGTCAGCCCCTTCCAAGCTGGCGCGGCTGAGGGAAGCGTTGTGTAAATTCGCATCCCGCAAATTAATCCCCGCCACATCCATCGGCACATCCATGTTGCCGTAGCTGGCCTGTTGCCACCGCAGCAACCCGGCCATGGTCTGGCGAGCATTGTTCAGGTTGGCCCCAGCTAACTGGGCCCCTTCCATGTTGGCTCCCAACAGGTTGGCATCCTGGAGATTCGCCGAGCGCAAATCTGCCAACACCAATCCCACCAGAGTCAAATCCGCCTGTTGCAGGTTGGCTTGGGCGAGCTTAACTGCGTGCATCCGCGCCTCGATCGCGCTGGCTCGGCTCAAATTAGCGGCCGTCAAGTCCGTGCGCCACAGTTTGGCTCCATTCAAATTCGCCCCTTGCAGGTTAGCCCCAGCCAGATCAAGATCAGACAGGTCAGCACCACTCAGGTCACAATTTGCGCAACTTTTGGTTTCCAGCAGTTGGCGCACATGGGCAGGGTTTTCCGCAACGCTCGGGAGCGCCGTCACTGCCAATGTGCTGGCGAAGAATGCAACGCCCGCCACTACTTTCGTCAACACTTGAACTGAATTCATTGCGCCTTCCCCTCGTTCAACCTGCCTCTAATATCTAGGATAAATTGGGTGGGGGCGGTGACCGCTTGCTGTTGCGGAATGCGATCGTTACGCTTTAATACGCCGGCCGCCATTACAGAGCAATGGTGATCTCGATCGCACATCCCATCAAATACCCTTGGTTTCCATTGACTCGCGAAATTGTGCGGCAAAAAATCGCGATGTGACAGTTTCTGAACCAGATAAATCAACGGTTCCAGGCTTTAGTTCGGAAATCCGTCCCTACAACCGAAAATCGATTCAGCAGTCGATCGCGCCGATCATCACCACCTCGCTCGATCAAAGCAACTCAACGCTTGCGGGGATCAATTTTGTTAGGATCTGCTGAGAAAAATGATTCCGCTCCAGTAAGAACCCTATTGATTTATCCTACATTTCAAATTCAAATTTACAGAATGTAAAGAATCGATTGTTGTTTTCACGCAACTATGATCGATTGGGTTAAACATTGTTGCCGACTTTCAACTATTGATCTGAGTGTCGATATTAAGTGTCGATTTGAGTATTGATTACGATCGCGGATCAAGTGCCGACTTAGCAATCGACCCCATATCCACCCGATATTCACATCCCAGCGATCGGGTCTGGGCCAAAGTATTGCTTAAAGGGCAATTGGAATATTGGTTAGAGTCTGCATTGGAGAAACATCAAGTTTCGATGAAGATTCTTGACAGTTGCGCAACAATAGCTGACTACCTTAGCCCATGGTTCTGTTACGGTCTGCCCCAAGGGCGGTAGGCTAAATGCGGGCGATCGCCCCTAGCGTCTTCCTGGCGACTGAACCGTGACTAAGCTGATTATTCAGATTCCCTGCTTCAACGAAGAAGAAACCCTGGGCATTACGCTCCAAGCCTTGCCCCGCGAGGTGCCCGGCTGTGATGTGGTGGAGTGGTTGGTGATTGATGATGGCAGCGTCGATCGCACCGCTGAGGTGGCTTTGGCCCATGGGGTAGACCACGTTGTGCGACTGTCCACCAATCAGGGACTGGCAAAGGCGTTCATGGCCGGTTTGGATGCTTGCCTGAAGGCCGGAGCAGACATCATCGTTAATACCGATGCGGACAATCAATATTGTGCCGATGACATTCCGGCGCTGGTGTTTCCAATCCTGGCCCATCAAGCAGAGATGGTGATTGGGGCCCGCCCGATCGCAGAAATTGAGCATTTCTCGCCCGTCAAGAAGGCCCTGCAACAGTTTGGCAGTTGGGTGGTGCGCTTGGCCAGCGACACGGACATTCCCGATGCACCCAGCGGTTTTCGGGCCCTGAGTCGGGAGGCGGCCCTGCGGGTCAATGTGTTCAATGGCTATACCTACACCCTGGAAACGATTATCCAAGCGGGGCAACAGGGAATCGCAATTGTTTCCGTGCCGATTCGCACCAATGGCTACCTGCGCCCCTCACGCCTGGTCAAGAGCATCCGCAGCTACATCCAGCGATCGATCTTCACGATCCTGCGGATTTTCATGACCTACAAGCCCCTGCGATCGTTTCTGATTTTGGGGACAGTTCCTTTCTCGATCGGGGTGTTGCTGGGAATTCGCTGGCTGCTGCTTTACTTTGGCGGCTCACCCCGGGCCCACGTGCCTAGCTTGATCCTGGCGGCGATCGGGATTTTGGTGGGGGTGCAGCTCTGGATTTTGGGATTGGTAGCGGATTTGCTGGCCGTGAACCGCAAAATGCTCGAAGACATCCAACTGCGGGCCCGCCGGGCAGAAATTGAAGCCGCCCGCCAAGAAAGCGATCCTCCGGTTAGCGGCCCCCTGGCTTCGCTATATCCCATGCATGACAACCGTTCTAGCCGCTAAAGTGACCTTGCATCACGTCGCATCACGGCAAAATTTGATCGACTGGCGGATCAATTTGGCGCAATTGGGCGCAATGATTTGCAACGATCAGTTGACGAGCTTCAAAAAGCCTGCTAGATTAATCACCCGTGTTCGGAATTTCACTGCGACACCCAACCGGCCCGGTTGTGCTTGCAGTCCCCAACACCGCCTCATAGCCCCCAACAGGGCGATGGGGGTCGCTAACTCAACGGTAGAGTACTCGGCTTTTAACCGATTAGTTCTGGGTTCGAATCCCAGGCGACCCATTTTTTTAGAATCCACAGTCCCCAAAAATAGTCTTCAGAGATAGTCTTCAGATCCTGTCTTTGGGATCCTGCTCTGGATTGAACTGACCGGATCTCTCCACAATCCGCCATGCCTGCGCAACACCCCAAGGGCTGGTTTTGGGCGATCGAGTCGATCGGGAGATCAAGTCACTTTCCAAAACTCCCTGCCACAACTCCCTGCAACTCAGGATTTTCCACGGGCCAGAATCGCCCGAATCCTTTCGAGATCAGGTCTCTAGGCTTGGTCGATCGGGCGCTGGGTCAATTCAAGATCTCCAAAACCGCCAAATCGCCGAAATTTTAATTCTTGCTTCCAGAAAAACAGAGGGGCTGGCAACAATTGTTTTAAGATTAGTGCCAAGCACTCGACCGGCCGAGAGTTATCGAGGCATCGATATAAATCTATCTTAGGAGGATTCCTATGGCGCTCGTACCCATGCGGCTTCTGCTCGACCACGCGGCAGAAAATGGCTACGGCATTCCTGCCTTCAACGTCAACAACATGGAGCAGATCCAAGCGATCATGCGGGCAGCCGATGAAACCGATAGCCCCGTGATCCTGCAAGCGTCGCGTGGTGCTCGTAACTACGCTGGCGAAAACTTCCTGCGTCACTTGATCTTGGCAGCTGTGGAAACCTATCCCCACATCCCCATCAGCATGCACCAAGACCACGGTAACGAGCCGGCCACCTGCTACTCGGCCATCAAAAACGGCTTCACCAGCGTGATGATGGATGGCTCGCTGGAAGCTGATGCGAAGACCCCCGCGAGCTACGAGTACAACGTGAACGTGACCCGCGAAGTGGTGAAAGTTGCCCACTCGCTGGGTGTGAGCGTGGAAGGCGAACTGGGTTGCTTGGGTTCGCTGGAAACCGGCATGGGCGAAGCAGAAGATGGTCACGGCTTTGAAGGCAAGCTGGATCACTCCCAACTGCTGACCGACCCCGATGAAGCAGCCGACTTCGTGGAAAAGACCCAAGTGGACGCTCTGGCAGTGGCGATCGGCACCAGCCACGGTGCTTACAAGTTCACTCGCAAGCCGACCGGCGAAATCTTGGCCATCAGCCGCATTGAAGAAATCCACAACCGTCTTCCCAACACCCACTTGGTGATGCATGGTTCGTCTTCGGTTCCCGAAGATCTGCTGGCGCTGATCAACCAATACGGCGGCACGATCCCCGAAACCTACGGCGTGCCCGTGGAAGAAATCCAAAAGGGTATCAAGTGCGGTGTGCGCAAGGTGAACATCGACACCGACAACCGCTTGGCGATCACCGCTGCGGTGCGCGAAGCCCTGGCCGGCAACACCAAGGAATTTGACCCCCGTCACTTCCTGAAGCCCTCGATCAAGTACATGCAAAAAGTGTGTGCCGATCGCTATAGCGAGTTCTGGACCGCTGGCAACGCTAGCAAGATCAAGCAAGTCTCGGTGGACGAGTTTGCTCGCAAGTATGCCAAGGGTGAATTGGTGGCTAAGGCTGCTGCCAAGGTCTAAAAGGTTCGATCGGGAAGTTGGGTGATGGATGATTCAAAATGAATCGGGCGATCGCCCAACTCTGCCTTCGCTTGATCACTGATTGATCATTGATTGAGCACTAATTGATTACTGATTAGTCATTAATTGGTCATTAATTGGTCATTGATTAATCACTGAATTTTTGACCCAAAAATGACAATAGCGGTGAAGCCAAGTGCCTCGCCGCTATTTTTTCTGTTTAGGGGGGTTGCCTTTGGGTTATTGGCCCTCGGGTTTGTGGCTTGGGTTGATTGTTGATGTCGATCGGCCAACAGCAACAAGCTTAATGAACCGGAACCACCCAATCGTTATGGCCCGTCAGGTTGCCGCCTTGAATGTGGTATTGCATGGTGTCAGCAATGGCATTGTTTTCATCACAAAAAACAACGGGAGCCGTGAAGGGTCGATCGCTCAAGCGATAGGCGATCGCTAAACATTTGTCGCCCACTTCTCCCAACCGCGCAGAACCACCATTGAGCGTAAATTCGCCCGGCCCGGCGGGAATGGCGTAGGTGACCCAACGTTCACCATTGCGCAGATTAACCAAATGCACTTGCTCATAGGCTTCAATGCCAGCGCGCTCCATCAACGCCGCATCAATGCCGACGCTGCCGTTGTAATCCACACTTTTGTCGGTGACGCGGATACCGTGAATTTTCCCGGAAACAAAGGTCTTCATTAAAGAAGCGATAAGAGAAGGATTGCCGATGATTATTTCAGAGTCTCTCCTGTTTCAGGGCCTTTGAGGTAACAGGTTCTGAGGAGTCGATCGGGGCTAGGCCAAAACGGGTTCGTTGATTGGCTCGTTAATTGGCTCGTTTGGTTGTTCTGATTCTGGGCCGATCGCGCCGAATTCGGCTTCGTGGCGTTCAATTTGGGCAATGGTGCGATCGATCAGGGCCACCCCTTCAGCGGCCGTTTCAATCCGGCAGAGTTGGCCGCGCAACTCCGCCGCCCCATAGAACCCCTTGGCATACCAGGTCATGTGCTTTCGGGCCTGGCGAACACCCCGATCGCCCTTGTAAGCGGCCAACATGGTCAGGTGTTCTTGGGCACAACGCAACCGCTCGATCGGGCTGGGCTGGGGGCGCAACTCGCCGGTTTTCAGGAAATGGTCAATTTCACCCACCAAGAACGGATAGCCCATGGTTCCCCGCGAGCACATCACCCCATCCGCGCCGGTTTCCGCCAAACAACGCACCGCAGCCTCCACGGCAAAAATATCCCCGTTGGCAATGACCGGCACGGAAACCGCTTCCTTCACCCGTTGGATCCAGATCCATTTGGCGGGGCCGTTATAGCCCTGGGCCCTGGTGCGACCGTGAACGGTCAGCATGGCTGCGCCCGCCGCTTCCATCCGCCGGGCAAAATCCACGATGTTAATTTCGCTTTCGTTCCAGCCAATCCGTGATTTCACGGTGACCGGCACGTTCACCGCCGCCACCACGGCCCGCACGATCGCCTCGGCCGTTTCTGGGTCGCGCAACAGGGAAGAACCACCACCGTTTTTGGTGATTTTGTTCACCGGGCAGCCCATGTTGATGTCCACGGTGTCGGCCCCTTCTTCAACGGCCATTTGGGCCGCCTCGGCCAAAAATTGCGGGCGACAGTCAAACAGTTGAATGCTGATGGGGCGCTCTTCGGCGGAAACCTCCATGATTTGCGGAAGTTGCCGTGCGTAGTGCAGCCCGGTGGCGTTCACCATTTCGGTGTACATCATTGAGGTGGGTGCATAGCGCCGCACCAAACGCCGAAAGACCAAATCCGTGACACCAGACAGGGGCGCTTGCAACACGCGGCTCTGAAGGGTGACGGAACCAATTTGGAGTGGTTCGGCCAAACGGGCTTTGAGTTCAGGGGATAGGGTCAACATGGGCGATCGAAAGGGGCGATCGAGGCATTGGTCACCGGCTGCAACCGTGGGCAATGCGATCGGGACAGGAAACCGTGGCTGAGGGATGGGGAATTTCCCCTAAAAGTTGGCTTTTGAATATCGCCTAAGAAATATTGCCTAAGAAATATTGCCTCAAGAGGATGTCTGGAAAGTGTCTTTCGACACGGGCCAAGCATCAACCGTCGCGGGGCAAGGGGCTTAAGCCCCTTGTTTATGTTGATCGCTGGGGCCCGCAAGGTAGCCATTGGGGCTGTTCAGACATTCCCTAAGCATCTTTTTTAAAATCTTTCTTTAAGAATACATGGGAATTTGATCGCCCTTTCTGGAAATCGAGCGGCGGCAGCAGGGCCTTAGATTGGCACTGTTGCCAAGGGTTCAGCGCTTCGTGGGGGCCCCAGCGGGCGGCAGTTCTCCACCGATGACGGTCGATCTCTCAAAGAGCAACTGTCGAGCGCGGGCGGCTCCCAATTCTCCATAAACCCGCAAGGTGTAGGAACCGGGCGGCAAGGGGCCGATCGTGCCGGTAATTTGGTAATCGCATAGACAGCGACAATGTTCCCCCTCATTGCGTTCCACGACGGTGATGATCGATTGGCCGCCTTCGCGATCGAGGGAGCGATCGAGCACAAAAGCCGCACAGCAGGTGTAGGTCAAATCATGGCCAAAGACCAGCGTTCTGCCTTCGGTGCTGATGGCGATGTTGCTGACCAACTCTCGTCCCAAGGCCAAGGGGGAACGGGTCAACCCCTCGGATGCCCCACTTTTGCAGGTTAGGGCCCGAGCCGCTGCCCAAAGAGGCGCAACCGCAGGCGATATCGAGGCATCTTCGCAACCGGAAACCGAATAGTCAAACTTCAGCTCACGATCCGGGCCGGGCGCAGTCACCCGGGGCGCAGGCTGAGGTTGCCCAACTCGGTCGATCGCCCCCGGGAGCGCCTGGGCCACCGCCGATCGCCCTTGATCAATCGCCTCAATGGTCAACAGGGCCACACAACCCAGCACCACAGCCCAGCCCAAGGGCGCTCGGGAGGGCGATCGCTGGCCCGATCGGTCACGCGATCGATGAATTTGTTGCATTCCCCCAATCCTCCCTTGCGCCTCGTGCAATTTACCAGTTCCCGATCGCCCCAATACTCCACTTATTCATGGCTGCCCGTCGCCATTCCGCCAGGGTGGCCAACCAATCTCGCTCGATCGCCCCAGGCTTCCGCAGTCAAACATCAAACGGGCTGGTTTGGGATCTGGCCGGCGCTGAATCGGGCTGGTCTTGGATTTTGTCTAGGATCTGCTCCAATCATAACGAGCACCCCCAAGCCGGAGTCATCCATCAAAGCAGTTGCCACCGCGTCCTGAACCGGTGCATCGTGCAGGTTAATGAAGTGACCGCTGGCTAACCCGAGCGATCGGGACGCTGAGATCAATTGTTAACGATTGTTAAGAATTAATTGAGTGCTTGACACTTCTAGAGGAGTTCGCTAATTTAGATATCGCGAAAGGCGCGGACGGCAAGCGAAACGCGAGCGAAACGCCCACAGCAAAAGAACTCAAGCAATGGTAAAGTAAGTTTACCGAGCCTGAGCGCTCCGAGCGAAAGCTTAATGATACGCCCCCATCGTCTAGAGGCCTAGGACACCTCCCTTTCACGGAGGCGACGGGGATTCGAATTCCCCTGGGGGTATCAAAAATAGAACTGACTGACGAGCCGGGTAACACCAGAGGTTAGGAAGGATTAAGAGTCGAGAGCCTGTCGTAATTACGACAGGTTCTCAGCCCATTTGGGGGTTCCCGTAATCCTTGGGTGTTCCCAGGGGTGGACAGGGTTGTGGCGATCGCCCGGGTTAGGGTTAGGAGACCCAACCCCTACGGCGATGGAAATGACGACAGGCCCTAAGCCCCTTGTCTAGGGCGGCGGCGACCGTTGAGGGATGGAAACAACCGTTATTCCAGGAAATCGACCCTAACGCCCTTACAGAACCGCGCCGAGTTGTCGCTCCAGTTTCCGAATCAGGCCCGCACGACTGACCACGGTGGCCGTTTGCCGCTCGATGCGCACAAACACACGCCCCGAAAACCACTTGCGCCAGGAAGCGCGTTCATAAACCTGGATGCCGGTGCGATCGCCCAGCACGGTTGTGGGATCCACCGTCACAAATTCCCAGCTCGTGAGCAGTTGCTCCAGTTGCGTTTGCAGATCATTGCCCGATCGCACCGTCAGCTCCAGCGAAGCCGTGCGGTTAAAATAAGCCCCCAACAGCCCCAACACCAGCCCGATCGGCAAGGCTGTTTCGATCGCCTCCAGGCCCAACCGTCCACCAAACAGCAACGGCGCACTCGAGAAAGTGGCCACCACCGTCGCCATCACGGTGTAGTAGACAAATGTGAACAAAAATCCTGGCCCCTGTGGCATGGTCTGGCGACTCCGTACAACGTTTCCAACACAATTTCCCACCCAATTTAGACGCGATCGCCCGCCAATCAAACCCCGATCGCGATTCTGTGGCTTTCCCCAATTGATCCTTTCCCCAGTCGATCCCCGCCCGGTTTTCCAGCCAATGGCAGCCAAGGCAAAATGGTAGGATGAAACCTCAGCGCCAGCTCCACCACTGGCCAAGCTAGGGGTGTCTGGGATCCTTGCCCAGGCTGAGAACACACCCTTAGAACCTGATCCGGTTCAAACCGGCGTAGGAAAGCTACTTTTTTGAGGAACCAAATATGTTGCGTAGCGAATGGGTTGCCAAGCGTCGCGGTCAAGAAAACGTGTCGCAAATGCACTACGCACGTCAGGGCATCATCACCGAAGAGATGCTCTACGTTGCCCAACGCGAAAACCTCACCCCCGAACTGATTCGCGACGAGGTGGCCCGCGGCCGGATGATCATTCCGGCTAACATCAACCACCCCAACTTGGAACCGATGGCGATCGGGATTGCCTCCAAGTGCAAAGTCAACGCCAACATCGGCGCATCGCCCAACTCCTCCAACCTGGCCGAAGAAGTGGCCAAGCTGGAACTGGCGGTGAAATATGGCGCAGACACCGTGATGGACTTGTCCACCGGCGGCGGCAACCTGGACGAAATCCGCACGGCGATCATCAACGCCTCGCCCGTGCCGATCGGGACTGTGCCGATCTACCAAGCCCTGGAAAGCGTCCATGGTCGGATCGAAAACCTGACCGCCGATGATTTCCTGCACATCATCGAAAAGCACGCCCAACAAGGTGTGGACTACATGACGATCCACGCCGGGATCTTGATCGAGCACCTGCCCTTGGTCAAGAGCCGGATCACCGGGATTGTGTCGCGTGGCGGCGGCATCATCGCCCGCTGGATGCTGCACCACCACAAGCAAAACCCGCTCTACACGCACTTCGACGACATCATCCAAATCTTCAAGAAATACGATGTGTCCTTCAGCTTGGGCGACTCGTTGCGTCCCGGCTGTACCCACGATGCGTCCGATGAAGCGCAATTGGCCGAGCTGAAAACCCTGGGCCAACTGACTCGCCGCGCCTGGGAGCACGATGTGCAGGTGATGGTGGAAGGCCCCGGCCACGTGCCGATGGATCAGATCGAGTTCAACGTGAAGAAGCAGATGGAAGAGTGCTCCGAAGCGCCCTTCTATGTGTTGGGGCCGCTGGTGACGGACATCGCACCGGGCTACGACCACATCACCAGTGCGATCGGGGCGGCCATGGCCGGCTGGTATGGCACGGCGATGCTCTGCTATGTCACGCCGAAGGAGCACCTGGGCTTGCCGAACGCGGAAGACGTGCGTAACGGTTTGATCGCCTACAAGATCGCGGCCCATGCGGCGGACATTGCTCGCCACCGGCCCGGCGCGCGCGATCGGGACGACGAACTCTCGGCAGCTCGCTACAACTTCGACTGGAACAAGCAGTTTGAGCTGTCCCTCGATCCGGAGCGGGCCAAGGAATACCACGATGAAACCTTGCCGGCCGACATCTACAAAACCGCTGAGTTTTGCTCGATGTGTGGGCCCAAGTTCTGCCCGATGCAAACCAAGGTGGATGCGGATCAACTGACGGAACTGGAGAAATTCCTGGCCAGCGAGGCCGCGAAGAAAGACTTGGTGGCGGCTCCGTAAGCGTCAATCACAGGACTGATGGGTGGTTCGATCGTCCCGTGAGGTTCGATCGAGCCGCCTAACCAGACAGGGGTGGGATTTTCCTATCCCTTTTTTTATGGGTTTTGGGGAGGTGTTGCGGCTCAAAAGGTCGGTTTCAACCACCACGTTGAAGGCGGCGGCGTTTTTGAAGGCAGCCCAGAGGGTTTGCTACCAAGTGAAATCTTGGATCATCACCCGGTTTTGCAGTTTGGTGGCGGTTGGCGAGGCGATGTTGCAGGCTTTCCCAGGTGTAGGTGTGGGGTGTTTGGCTACCTTGGCACTGACTGCAATTTCAGGGGATCAGGACTTCATAGGTGAGGCGATCGTAGCTGCGGTTAATTTTGTCGAGTTCGTGACCCACAATGGTCATCAGTTGGCGTTTGTTGGAGCCAGAAACGCGAATGGTGATGTTGGCTTCGGAGTAGCGATCGTCTTCAATAATTTCGGCGCGGGCGGAACCGTTGGTAATCACCATGCCATGTTTCCAGACGCAGAAAGTCTCCTCAATTTGCTCGATTTGTTCGTGGAGCGCCACGATTAGCTGCGGGAAAATGGCTTTGGGTTTGAATTGGTAGCGATAGCTGAGGATTAGGTTATCGGTGTTGTCCCAATCATAATCAAGGCGTTCTTTTTCAAGCAGTTGAGGGGCAATGTAGCGACCTTTGCAATCGGGAATTTCATAGCAAAGGGCAAACTCTTTCATCAGTTGCAAGAGTGCGTTGCGTGTTTGCAATTCATTGCTCTCATCCCACAGTTGTTCAAGGGTGTCGTCATTGAAGCGGCCAAAGTTGGCTCTAACTTCTGGGTTATCAAGAATTTTGTAGAGCGAAACAGTGGCCCATTCAGGTCTGAGAATCAGGAATCTCTTGAGGGATGGGACATTTTGAAAATGTAGGCAGATGCCCAAGTCGTGCAGAAATTGGCTGGCAGCTAGCATATCTGCTTCGGTGCTGAAGCCATTTTTACGACAAAGATCGAAATAGTTCCTGAGTTCTAGAATGTTGCGGCTTTGGGAATAGTTGTCAATGACGGTGCGAATGTTAGCCCAGTGAGCAGGAATGATTTGCTGAGCGTGATCAAGGCTGCTGAGATACTGTTGAATTTTGGCGCGAATGGTGTCTAGTCCGCGATTGGTTTCTAGGTTGGTGCTGAGGGATTCTTTGAGATTTCTGAATTCGCCGCGTAGGGTGCGATCGTCGGGCTGATATTGGCGATCTTGTTTTTCATTTTTGATGATGAGCAGTGGGCTATTATCGCCAAAAGTTTCTACAACATTTAGCCAGTAATAGAAGTTGGTTTCATCTTTTTGATCATCGACCACCAGCAAATACAAGGAGCGCTTAGTTAGGAAAAATTGGTGAGTAGCGTGGTAGATTTCTTGACCGCCAAAATCCCAAATAGTGACGCGCATTGGTGTGCCGTCTAGGTGGCAAATCTCCCAAGGCAGAACATCAATTCCTTCAGTCGATTTTTCCTCAGGTTCGAGTTGATAAGTGTCGTCTTGGAGCTTTTGGGTGAGGCTGGTTTTGCCTGCGCCTCCTGTGCCAATAATCAGCAATTTGGCTTCGTAGAGGGGTTTGGGGTCACGTTGGCTATTGAAATAAAAATCCAGAATAGTTTGTGACTCGTAATAAAGACCCCATAAATTTTCAGACAACTGTTCTTGTCTACATAGAATTTCTGGAGGAATGGGGAGAGGATTTCCAGACAAATCTAGATGTTCAAGTTTTGGTAATTCTCGAATAGATGCTGGCAACTCACTCAGATGGTTATCGCGGAGGTCAAGATCTGTCAAATTTTGCAGTTGTGCGATCGCGGCTGATAGCTCTCTCAGTTGGTTATAGCTGAGGTTAAGCATAGTTAGATTTTGCAATTGCGCGATCGCCGTCGGTAGTTCCCTCAATTGGTTATCACTGAGGTCAAGCGATGTCAGATTTTGCAATTGTGCGATCACCACTGGTAGCTCGCTGATTTGGTTGCCACTGAGGTCAAGCGATGTCAGATTTTGCAATTGTGCGATCACCACTGGTAGCTCGCTGATTTGGTTGTTGCCGAGGTCAAGCGATGTCAAATTTTGCAGTTGCGCGATCACCGCTGGTAGCTCACTGATTTGGTTGTTACCGAGGTCAAGCGATGTCAGATTTTCCAGTTGTGCGATCACCACTGGTAGCTCGCTGATTTGGTTGTCGCCGAGGTCAAGCAATGTCAGATTTTCCAGTTGTGCGATCGCCGCCGATAACTCCCTCAGTTGGTTTTCGCGGAGGTCAAGCTCTGCCAAATTTTGCAGTTGGGCGATCGCCGCTGGTAGCTCCCACAGTTGGTTTTCGCAGAGGCTAAGCGTAGTTAGATTTTGCAATTGTGCGATCGCCGCCGGTAGCTCGCTGATTTGGTTGTTGCCGAGGTGAAGCGTAGTCAAACTTTCCAGTTCACCAATTGCCGTCGGTAGCTCACTCAGTTGATTGTCGCGGAGGTCAAGCAATGTCAGATTTTTCAGTTGCGAGATCGCCGCTGGTAACTCGCTAATTTGGTTGTAGCTAAGGTCAAGATTTGTCAGATTTTGCAGTTGACCAATTTCGGGCGGCAGCGTCGTTAATTGATTGCCCTTCCATTTTTCGGTTTCCTCGTCCCACTTCCCCAAAATCAAAACCTGAAGCTGAGTTAGCTCACCAATTTCCGGGGGCAACTCCACCAAATCCAGCCCCGCCAGATCCAGTTCCGTCCAGCCCTCCGCTTTCGCCCGCTCCAGCAGCGCCAACAACTCCGCCCGTTCCATGCCGCCGCCCCCTCACATCACCGCTCCAATTGTAGGAGCCTATCCCCTAAGAATGTTGGGGATATGGGAGCAATGCCACAGAGAAACTCGCAAGGGGTGGGATTTTCCTGCCTCTTTTTTTGGTTTTTTAGGAAGCGTTGCAACTCAAAAGGTTGGTGTCCCAAAGGGGTTGTCTTCACCGGGGGGCAGTGCGTCACGGGCATCTAGGCCGCCGCGCACTCCTTCGACCACCACATTAAAGGCGGCGGCGGCGATCGCGCCGGGTAGACCAGCGCTGGCTAGGGCGATGCCAACGGCACTTTTGGCGAGTTCGGGGCCGGCGTTTTTGAAGGCGGCCCAGAGGGTTTGTTGCCATTCCAAATCTTTGAAGGTGACTTGGGTTTGCAGTTTGGCGGCGGTGGTTTGTTCGTCGATTTTCAGTTGTTTCAGCAGGTCTTGGATCGCCTGTTGGGCGGCTTCGGGGGTTTGGGGGGCGTGGTAGTTGTTAACGGTTTTGTTGCCTGCTACGTTGTCGCCGCTGCCGTGGTGGTTTTGGGTGATGTTGGTGGTCATGGGTTGATTGTCGTTTTGGTTGTAGATGTTGATTGTGGGGCTGAATGGGGAGGCGGATTGAGTTTGGTTGGGTTGCTCGAATCTCTCCATTTTGTCGAGGTTGTCGCGGGGTTGGGGTTCGGCGATGTCGTCGATGAGGCGGTTCACATCGACATCTTCATAGCTTTGGTCGCATTCGACGGTGCGGCGGCCGTTGGCGAGGCGGCGTTGCAGGCTTTCCCAGGAGTAGGTGTGGGGGGTTTGGCTGCCTTTGCATTGGCTGCAATTGCAGGGGATTAGGACTTCGGTGGTGAGGCGTTCATAGCTGCGGTTAATTTTGTCGAGTTCGTGGCCAACAATAGTCAGCAGTTGGCGTTTGTTGGAGCCAGAAACGCGGATGGTAATTTCGGCTTCGTAGTAGCGATCGTCTTCAATGATTTCGGCGCGGGCGGAACCGTTGGTGATCACCATGCCATGTTTCCAGACGCGGCAATTCTTCTCGATTTGTTCATGGAGCGCCACGATCAGTTGCGGGAAAATCGCTTTGGGTTTGAATTGGTAGCGATAGCTGAGGATTAGGTTATCGGTTCTGTCCCAATCGTAGTCAAGGCGTTCTTTTTCGAGCAGTTGGGGGGCAATGTAGCGACCTTTGCAGCCGGGGATTTCATAGCAAAGGGCAAACTCTTTCATCAGTTGCAAGAGTTCGTCGCGCATTTGGGATTCATCGCCCTCATCCCAAAGCTGTTCGAGGGTGTCGTCATTGAAGCGGCCAAAGTCGGCTCTGACTTCTTGGTTATCAAGAATTTTGTAGAGTGTGCCGGTTGCCCATTCGGGTTTAAGGATCAGGATTCTTTTGAGAAATCGGACATCTTGAAAATGGAGGCAAATACCTAAATCATGCAGAAATTGGCTGGCAGCCAGCATATCTGCTTCGGTGCTGAAACCATTTCTGCGGCAGAGATCGAAATAGTCCCTGAGTTCTAAAACGTTGCGGCTTTGGGAATAGTTTTCAAGGACGGCGCGAATATCAGCCCAGTGAGCGGGAATGATTTGTTGAACGTGGTCGAGGCTGCTGAGATACTGCTGAACTTTGGCGCAGATGGTGTCTAGACCGCGATTGGTTTCTAGGTTGGTGCTGAGGGATTCTTTGAGGTTACTGAATTCGCCGCGTAGGGTGCGCTCATCGAGCTTGCATTGGCGATCTTGTTTTTCATTTTTGATGATCAGCAGGGGGCTGTTGTCGCCAAAGGTTTCTGCAACCTTTAGCCAGTAATAAAAATCAGTGTCATCTTTTCGTTCATCGGCAACCAGCAAATATAAGGAGCGCTTAGTTAGGAAAAATTGGTGGGTCGCGTGATAGATTTCTTGACCGCCAAAGTCCCAAATATTGATGCGCATTGGCGTGCCGTCTAGATGGGGAATTTCCCAGGGCAATACGTCAATGCCCTCGGTGGATTTTTCCTGGCTTTCGAGTTGATAGGTTTCGTCTTTTAGCTTTTTGGCCAGGCTGGTTTTGCCTGCGCCGCCTTCGCCAATGATTAGCAGCTTGGCTTCGTAGAGAGGTTTTGGATCGTGTTGGCTGTTGAAATAAAAATCCAGAATTGTTTGTAAATTACCTGGATTTTCCCAAGGCTCTTTGGGCCCCAAGATTTCTGGAGGAATGGGAATTGGGTTGCCGCGTAAGTCCAGCTTTTCGAGTTTGGGCAATTCTCGAATGAAATCCGGGAGCTGACTCAGTTGGTTATTGCTGAGGTCAAGCGATTTCAGATTATGCAGTTGCGTGGTTTCCGCCGGAAGCTGACTCAGTTGGTTGTCGCTGAGGTCAAGCGATTTCAGATTATGCAGTTGCGTGATTTCCGCCGGGAGCTGACTCAGTTGGTTGCGGCTGAGGTAAAGCTTTGTCAGATTTTGCAGTTGCGTAATTTCCGCCGGGAGCTGACTCAGTCGGTTGCTGCCGAGGTTAAGCTCTGTCAGATTTTGCAGTTGCGTAATTTCCGCCGGGAGCTGACTCAGTCGGTTGCTGCCGAGGTTAAGCTCTGTCAGATTATGCAGTTGCGTGATTTCCGCCGGGAGCTGACTCAGTTGGTTGTAGCTGAGGTCAAGCGATTTCAGATTATGCAGTTGCGTGATTTCCGCCGGGAGCTGACTCAGTTGGTTGTAGTGGAGGTTAAGCTCTGTCAGATTTCGCAGTTGACCGATTTCCGCCGGGAGCTGACTCAGTTGGTTGTAGCTGAGGTTAAGCTCTGTCAGATTTCGCAGTTGACCGATTTCCGCCGGGAGCTGACTCAGTTGGTTGACGAAGAGGTAAAGCTTTGTCAGATTTTGCAGTTGCGTGATTTCCGCCGGGAGCTGACTCAGTTGGTTGCCGAAGAGGTCAAGCTTTGTCAGATTTTGCAGTTGCGTGATTTCCGCCGGGAGCTGACTCAGTCGGTTGTCGCTGAGGTAAAGCTCTGTCAGATTTTGCAGTTGCGTGATTTCCGCCGGGAGCTGACTCAGTTGGTTGCGGCTGAGGTAAAGCTTTGTCAGATTTTGCAGTTGCGTGGTTTCCGCCGGGAGCTGACTCAGTTGGTTGCCGAAGAGGTTAAGCTCTGTCAGATTTTGTAGTTGACCGATTTCTGCTGGTAATTCTCTCAATCCCTTCAGTAAAAGATCCAGCTTTGTCCAGCCCTCCGCCTTCGCCCGCTCCAGCAGCGCCAACAACTCCGCCCGTTCCATGCCACCGCCCCCTCACATCACCGCTCCAATTGTAGGAGCCTACCCCCAACATCCCGTAGGGTGCATGGGAGCAAGGCCAAAGAGAAACGACGATTTCGCCTCATCTCCCATGCACCGTAACTCGTGATGATTTCGCCTCATCTCCCATGCACCACAATCCGTCACGCACTTAACGACCATTTCTTGAAAGCATCTGATCGTGAGGGAGCGATCGCGCTGCGGTGCATGGGAGAACCCATCCAGCGTGTTTTAACCATTGGGCCGTCCTCCCATGCACCCTACGGTTTTTGTTTTGATCAGCGCCGATCGCCCATCACGACAAGCCCACCCCAAAAATGCAAGACTGAATTGCCCAGCCGCCCGATCGCGATTGGAGTCTCAAACCATGCTGAAACGACCCATCCTCGATCCAAACCATCACCCAAGATCTGCAACAACGCTCAATTTTCAGCAATTTGCCAGAAATTGCCAGCATCCTCGTGGGCATCCTCAAGCCGATCGAGGCAAGCTCCCACCAATCCCCAGCCGAATCAGCCCCCCGATCGGGATGATGGCCATGGTTCTAGCGTCCCCAAATCCAATGCAAGAGCAGAATCAGCAAATACACCACCGCCAAAATCGCCAGACCATAAAACAGAATCGATCGCTCGTCCTTGGGGCTGGGTAGCGAGGGATCCGCCTCCACCGGACAAAAACGCACTAAACTCCGATTTACAAAAGCCTCGCCTAACACAGGATTGCTGAAATAGGCCAACAGTTGCTTACCCAACGTGGTTTCAATGCCCAGCCCATCGCGGGACACACCCACGCGGGAAATGCCCCCATAGGCAAAAGCAGCCAGCTCCCGCACCGGTTGCTGGCTCCAAAAAGAGGGCAGGGCGATCGCGCAAAGTCGGGTACTGGTCACCAGCAACACCGCCGGCCCGTCATCAATGCGCACGGAAACCACGTCAATGAGCTGTTCTTCCGGTGCGTTCAGGAAATACACCAAAAATTCCGCCAGCTTGGGAATTGCCCCCTGCATCGGGAAACCCAGTTGGCCCGTTTCCGCCAGCCAATCTTCATAGACCTTTTCCGGTTGAATCAGGTCGATCGCCTCTTCGGGGTTGGGATAGGTCGGCTCAGGATAAATCGGCGGGAGTTGGGGCGCGGGGGCTGGGTTGGGCGCGGGGGCCGGCGCAACAAACCCGGTATTTCCCGGATCGTAGGTGGCGCTGATCTCCGAGGGCGCGGGGGCTGGGCTGGGGGCGATCGTGTAGCTGGGCGAACCGGTCAGGCCCAGAGCGCTCAACGGGGGCGTGGCCAAGGACATGCCAGAGCCATCATTGGCCAGGTAGAGGGCATCAGTCCAGGTGGGTGCGCCGGCCCCGGCCGCCCAACCGGAGACCCGCACCACGCCCACGGGTTCCACCTTCAAGATGTTCATGCCCTTGCGAACAAAGGTCATCAGCGCCGGGCGATCGGGGGCGCGATCGGCCCCCAACAGATTCAAAATTAGGCAATTGCCATCAAGGCTCACTTCCACCGCAATCCCCGCCGTCTGTAACTTGCGGTTCATGAGGGTGGCGATCGCCTCTACATTGCCCTGCCGGGCGAGCAGTAACAATTCCGTCTGAGACATAGACCGGTGGTTCAATTGCCTGAAAGCCTGGAGGCTGCTCACCCAATCAACAGGGGCCCGGGGGGCTGCTGTTGGCCGGAAGCGCCATTTCTCGCAATCATACACCTGGTTTTCGGTGGCTCGCCCATGGTGGCTCGCCCATGGTGTCTTGCCGTGGGGGGGCGGCATCCTCAGGCGCGATTCCTCAGGCGCGACTCCTCCGACCCAGCCTCTCAGGCCCGGCCATAGTGGGCTAAGGGCTGACCGGTGCGATCGGCCCACAGTTGATCGCCCCAGGAAAAGTGCCACCACTCTTGGGCATGTTGGGCAAACCCGCCCGCGGCCATGGCCCGTCGCAACAGTTGGCGATGGGCGTGGAACTGCTGGTGTTGGGAATCGGTGGCTGGGGCGAAGTGGTCGGGAAATGAACGATCGGAACATTCATCGATCGGGGATCCCATATCCAGCAGCCGCCCGGCCGCGTCAATCAGGGTCAGATCCAGGGCGGCTCCGGTGCTGTGGGGTGGCGGGGTGGCGGGGTGGTCGCTGGGGCTGGCCCAAAACTGGCTAACGCGCGATCGCAGGGCTTGGGTTTGGGGATGCTGGGGATTTTGCGCCAGGGCAACGGGATCCAACCCTTCCATGAGGGCCAATTCGGCAAAGGTGTAGTCCACCATGAATTGCTGAACGGCCAAGGGGCGATAGGCATCAAAGATGGCCAGTTGCCAGCCCGGTTGTTGTTGGGCTAACCATTGGGCGGCCTGCAACAGCCGATCGAGCACGCCCGATCGCACCCAAAAGGGCGATTGGTCACCATAGGGCGCACCCAACACCGCGTAGGGATGCGGATCCCAGAGCTGGAAGCGATCGGGCGGGATGGGCACTAGGGGTTCGCCACAGTCCGCGATCGGGATTTTTTGATAGGGCTTGAGGGCCATGGGGTTCATGGGTGCGGCGGTTGCGGAGCCTGAGGGCAAAGCTTGAGGGTAAAGCTTGGGGGTTCATCAACGGCGAACCCTAGGGCGTGTCATCAAATGAAGCTGGAACGACTAATTTTCCTAGCTCAACCACCCTAAACAAGGGGCTTAAGCCCCTTGCTCCCCACGATCTCGCAACGCAAGAATCAGGGTTTCGGGGATTTGATGACAGTTCCTAAGCGCGGCCCAATTCCTGCGATCGTTGCCAGGCCGCGCGTACCGCTTCGATGGTGGCGGAACGGAATCCAGCCTGCTCCAGGGCGGCCACCCCCGCGATCGTTGTGCCGCCGGGACTGGTGACCCGATCTTTCAGGATCGCCGGGTGTAGTTGGCTGTCTTGCAACAGTTGGGCGGTTCCCAAAACCGTTTGCAGGGCCAGGGTGCTGGCAGTGGCTCGGGGCAACCCGGCCGCCACGCCCCCATCGGTGAGCGCTTCCACAAACAAGGCCACAAAGGCCGGCCCTGACCCAGACAACCCGGTGACCGCATCCATCAAAGATTCCGGCACTTCCACCACTTGTCCGATCGCCCCAAAAATCTGGCGAGCCTGTTCCATGGCCGCCTGCTCGGCCAAAGAACCGGGGGCGATCGCCGTGACCCCTGCGCCCACGGTGGCCGGTGTGTTGGGCATGGCTCGCACCACCGGACAGCCACCGAAGGCCGCTTCCAGTTTGGCCAAGGTTGTGCCGGCCAAAATCGACAGGATCAGGGGCGATCGCGCGGGATCCCAAGCACCGGCCACCTGGGCCGCCACCGTGGCAAAAACTTGGGGCTTGATGGCCAAAAGAACGATTTGGGATTGGGCCAGGAGCGATCGATTGTCATCGGTGACCTGTACCCCATAGCGCTCGGCCAGGGTCGCTCGGCGCTCGGCCATGGGTTCACTGACGCAAATTTGCGCTCCAAGAATCACGTCCCGATCGCACAACCGGGCCAAAATTGCCTCGGCCATCACGCCCCCGCCAATTACGCCCAACTGCCAAACCGCACCGGCCCCGGAATCCGTCATAAACCTTGTCTCATGCTGAATTTTTCGATCCAATCGATGCGGATTGGATTTAGTCAAGAGCAAAAATATAGGGCAATAGATTGACTACTGCCCTACAGTTTGGCCCGGTGTTCAAGGGCCCCTCGATCGTGATTGATCGTTGAAGATTGAGCCGTGATTAAACCGACTGGGCGGCGGCCTACTGAGCGGCAGCCTGCTGGAAGCGATCGGTTGCCCAAACGGGGGCTTGGCCAGGGCGAGCGGCAGCCTGGGCCGCAGCCTGGGCCTGGAACACTTCGCGCACCAAACCGCTGTGGGTGCTGACCTGCACACAACTGGGCGTGAACAGGAAAATGCTTTCGCCAATCCGCTCTTGGTGACCATCCAGGGCGTAGGTTCCGCCAGCGATGAAGTCCACGGAGCGTTGGGCCTGGTCGGGATCCATCATCGTCAGGTTCAACACCACCGACTTCCGCTCCCGCAGGGCCTGAATCGCTTGGGGCATTTCCTCAAACGAGCGCGGCTCCATCACCACCACTTCGGAAATTCCGTTTACCGCACCCGGCATACCAATCACGTTGCTCATAGAAGAAGTTGTTGGGGTTCCAGTTGTCGCGCGGGGGCTGGGCGGCACAATCGGCTCGGGCGATCGAGCCGCAGCCGGTGCCGGAAACCCACCGGCCAACGAAGCGGATGCATCAGCAACGGCGGCATAGCGACGGCTACGGCGGGCGTTGGCCTCATCCGTGGGAGCCGCAGCGGGCTGGGATTCCGCCGCTGGCTGCTGATACGAACCACGGTAGCCATTGTTATTGCTATCGTTTTCGTCGTAGTCGTAATCGTATTCCACTGGATCACCCAGACCCACAAAATCCCGAAGTTTCGTAAAAATAGCGTTCACCTCGTCCTCTCCACTTACTAACCACGTTGGGGGCTGGAGTACCGACGAGTTTCTAGGGGCTGATTGAACGCCGCCAAGACTCCGTCGGCTTGGTTGCCTAACATCCACTCCTCGACGAACCACCATTAACCACCATTTAAACCGCCATTGACCACAAGAGTTGCATCCTTGCTGCCGATGGGATTGATCGTCACCTTCAGCGTTTTCGGCGCTTGTTGTCTTGAAAATGGGGTTCCAGCGCGGGGCTGTTCAATGATTGTTGAATGGGTTGGGGTTTAGGTCGCCCCGATTTTATCAGACTGGGCTAAAAGCCGCCTGCTTAAGGGTCTGAATCCAGACCTAATTCCCCAATCTGCACCCCAATGAGCTATTCAAAAGGAGCCGTAATTGATTGGCTGCCCGTTTTTTGGTCAACAGTCTACTCCAATTTTTTTGATTCCACCACGATCGGGTTGGCCACTGAAGGATGGGTGGTTGCCAAGGGCGATCGAGCGACGGAGGGGGAGCGATCGGGGTTGGCGGTTACCTATGGTCACCATTCACGAAGATCAGTGGTCGATCGGGTCAAAATTGGTCACTATTCAGACAGATCTTGACAGGTCTTGCTGAATGGTTGGGGAATTTTTTGTGCAATCTCCTCAATTCAACGGGTGAGGAATCTAGGCCCGATCGCCAAATAGGGTTCGTCCTAGGCGAATCATGGTGGCTCCCGCTTGCAGGGCGATCGGCCAATCGTTAGACATGCCCATCGATCGCTCCGTCATGGCCAAGCGTTGCCAAGGTTGGGCTTGGATTTGATCCGCCAGCGATCGGGCTTCGGCAAAAAAGTCCGCTAATTCCGCTTCGTTTAAGCCCAGGGGAGGAATTGCCATCAATCCTCGAATTTGCAGATGGGTTAACCGATCCAGCTCGGGCAAGGCCGCTTGCAGTTCACTCGGCGACCAACCGGCCTTGTTGGGGTCGGGCCGCAACTTCACTTGCAGACAAATTTGGGGCGGGCGATCGCGTTCGGCGGCCAGGCGATCGAGCCGTTGGGCCAACTCCAATCGATCGACCGAATGAATTGACTCAAACAGTTCCAGGGCTTTTTTGGCCTTGTTGCTTTGCAGTTGGCCAATTAAGTGCCAGCGAATATCCGTCAGGTCACTGAGGGCGGCGCGTTTTTCTGCCGCTTCCTGCACGCGATTTTCCCCAAAGTCCCGAATCCCGCATTCATAGGCTTCTCGCACACATTCGGGGCCAAAGGTCTTGGAAACGGCCATGAATCGCACCGAGTCCGGCAAATGATCGCGCAAAAATTCGACCCGCTGGGACAAACGGGGCAGCATAGCCAAAGCCTGCACCCAATCCTGGGACATAGACGGCGCACTCATGGCAACAGGATGATTCGTAAGGCGATTTTACTGGAAGGTGCGCTGGTAGGCGGCCCGCACCGCTTGATATTCCTCCCGGTTGCCGTTGCGCTGAAGCGCTCGCATTCTGACCTCGACCATGGTTCGGGCATCGCTGCGGGTAACCGGTTCAAACCGGAGGCCCGTCTCCGCGATCGACACCAAAAAGAACAGACGATGGGCGTATAGCGTCGTAAATAATTCGCGACTGTTTTCCAGCCGACAAATCATCAGCAATAACCCAAACGTGGGGTGATTTAGATAGGCTTCGAGGCTCATTCCAGCTCTAGTGGGGTAGGACAGCAAGCCGGCCACCCAGAGCGCTTGGCTCGGGATGGCCAAGGAAGTGCGATCGGGTTAGTTTATGGCGTGCAGATTGCCATCAAATCATGACGCAGCAAAACGTTCGTGTCGAACAGTTGCATCGAACAGTTAATAGTATCGGAATGCGATCGCCTTTCGCCGGGATAGTCCGTGAAATCTCTACGGGGTTTCTCCAATTTCCAGGGATTTTGCAAGGCGTTGCTAACGGGCGATCGGGATTTTGGGTCGAGATTCGATCGGGGGTTGACCCAAATTCAGCCCAATTCGGTTGAAATTCTTAATTCCGATCACTGCGCCGGGATCAGAAACCGGGGATCAATCAAACACAATCCTTGCCTGGGTTTGCTGCTTTGTGGGGGCGATCGGCTCGATCGGCCCACAGATCCGATTCTGGATGGTTTGGCTGCCTAACGTTGAGCCGTGGGGCCGGGGCGAGAACCGTTTTCATGGTCAGGATCATCCCGGAACCCAAGATGCTGCGGTCTCAGGGAAATGTTACGGCGGGCTAACTTTCTCAGGATCCGTCGAATTCCACCCCAAATTTTCACCCCCAGAGACAGCGCCCAATTCAATCTCTGATCCAATACCTAATCCAATATTCAACATTCAACATCCGATCCTGTGCGGGTTGCCTTGGGAGCTGGGCCCAAAGAGTCAGACCCCGATCCACAAACCAGAATGGCGGAAGCGGTGGCATAGTCCCGATCGTGGCTGAAACTGACTTGCCAATGGGCTTCGGGCCCAGCACTGGCAGCGACGGGATGGGTTTGGCAATGGAGGGTACAGCGGCGATCGAGGGCGACCAGGGCCCGGCCACGCAAACAAACGCCCGGTTCGCCCGTGGCCCGGCGGGTAATTTCCACATCCTTGTAACCCACTCCATGCCAGCCTGTGCCCAGGGCCTTGACCACGGCTTCTTTGGCAGCCCAGCGGCCCGCCAACCGGTTCACCACATCGGGCGTGAGGTGGTCGTTCAGCAGAGTTTCGGGACTGAGGGTTTCCCAGGGGATCGATCGAGCCAGTGATCGCCAACAAGTTCGCTGTTCCTGGGGAGTATAGACCCGTTGCAGAAAGCGGCCCCCGAATCGATCGAGGGCTGCTCGGATGCGGGGGATATAAACCAAGTCAGTACCCAGATAAAACACGGCGACCTAATATCCAAAGTCCAAACCCGAAATCTAAACCCCAATCCCTGCCCCCTGCCTAGTCCGCAGAGCCAGCGGAGTTCAGCCGCTGTTGCCAGGCCCGATCGACCGCTTCCGGGTTCAGGGCTTCTTGCTCCGTCACGTCCATTTCTGTGGTGTAGGTCAAATCCCGATCGGTGATTTGGTTGCGGGCTTGGGTCAGTTGTTGTCGGGCAGCCAGCTTGTGAGCCAAGTCTGGATCGGGATGGGTCACCAAATCCGCCAGGGCACTGCGCTGCTGGTTGCGCCGCTCGATCGCCCGATTGCGCCCCGAAATCACCCACCAGCGAACCGCCGGAATGCTCAGAAATGCGCCGCTGTAGCCCAATCCCAACAGGCAGGTAAAGCGCAAGAACCCATAGGCCTTGCCAAAGGTTGCCGCATCCCCCGCCGCAATCAGCCCCCCTAACACCAAGGACAACACCAACAGCGCCACCCCGAGGGCGATCGCCCCAGCCCGTTGCCCCGAGCTAGCGCGACTGAAGTTATAGATACGCTCCGACTGGAATCGCGGCAGGGTTTCGGGCAGATCGGCCAAATCCTGCACGGTGGTTTGTAAGTCGGGAAACTGATAGATAATTTCGCCGCGATCGGTCACCTGGGGATGGCCATTAAACCGCACCAAAACTGGCAACATCCAATCTTCATCCAGGTCTTGGGCCTTGGGCATTGCCCGATCGGGCAGTTCCAGATAGGGAGCCACCTGTTCCACCACCACCGCCCCTTGGTTTTGGCGAATCACTTGGGCAATCAGTTGCCAACGTTCCTTTTCCAAATACAAATTCGGGTTGCCATCCCCAAACAGAAAGGAATAGATCGCCTCTAAAAAGTTGAGATCGGGCTTTTCCCGTCGCCGTTGGTAAGCGTAGTTGTCGTAGTCGGGCCACCAGATCCAAATCCAATCGGACCAGCCGTAGTAGCCACCCCCGATCGGGAAACCAATATTCCAACTGCCCGAGCTGGAGCCAGACCCCCGCGAATCGCCGCCACCACCACTATCACTATCGCTGTCCCGAGAACTGCTGAGGGCCACCAAAGCCACCACGATCGCCGCCACCACTGCCACAATCAACAGCAACAGCACAATGCCAACGGAAAGCCGAATCAGATAAAACAGGACTTTCCAAATCTTGGCCCAGGTTTCCTGAAGTTGGAGTTGCCAGAACTTGTTGCGCAGAATGTCGCGAAAGTCGCGGGAAAAGACGTAAACCACGTCACCGGACTCGGCCACCTGTAGGTTACCGCCGGCCGAAGTCGCCAACACCATCAGCCCCCGTTCCGCCAGGTTTAAATCCAAACCCGCTTGGGCAGCCACATCGGCCACGGTGACACGGTAGTTCAGTTGCTCAACGGCTTCTAACAAGCCAGATTCGATCGCGGGCACAGAAGCCATAGGTCTATAAATCAGCCGCTCTGGGTCTTTTGCGGTTTTGCTCAGTGCTGTTCCCAGTATAGGGAAGCTGTCTGGGTTTGAGCTTGGGTTTGAGCCGATCCCAACCGGTTCGGGCCGCTGGGCTGAGCCTGAGATTGCTTAAGCAACCGATCGACGCATCGCCACCCACAGGTCTTGATATTGCCGTAGCGACTCGGCCGGCAACGGTTGCAACAGTTCGCAGCGATCGAGCTGCTCAGGTGTCGGCAGCAACACATCCCGCTGAACGCTGGCTGTCATAGCCGTGCGATCGCCCTCCAGCCAAGGAGCCGGAGCCGCATCCAACCACCCGGCCAACCCTTGGGCAATGTCCGATCGCCAAGCAAGACTGGCCCACAGGGTCGCCAAATCCAGCGATTCCGGAGCCGCATGAACCGGCCGCACCCACAGATCCGCCCAAAGGGCCGTGCCCGACTGGGGAACCACCGCCCGCAAACTCCGTTGGCGAGCCAGGGCCGTCACCACCTCATGGGACCAACCCACTGCCACCCAAGCATCCCCCAACAGCAACGGCTGCAAATAATCCTGAGTGGCATAGATCAGGGCCTGTTGATTGAGGGCCGCCAAAGCAGCGGTCAAGCCGGTTACGGACTGGGGTTGAGCTTCGTTATACGATCGCCCCAGTCGCTTCAGAGCCAGACCAATCACCTCCCGAGGCCGATCGAGCAGCACCACCTTGCCCCGCAGCTCCGGCCGCCACAAGTCCGCCCAATCCTGGGGTTCCCATCCCAAGGCCGCAAACCGATCGGGCCGGTAAACCAACACCGTCGTTCCCCAACGGTAGGGAATTCCCCACAGGGATCCGGCGCGATCGGGTAATCCTTGGCGATTGAGTTGGATGACGGACTGCCAGCGATCGCCCAAAGTTACCCCCGCCGGGCGATCGGGCCAGGGTTGGATCCAACCGCGCCGCACTGCCCCCGCCAGCCATTCATGGCCCAGCAATCCCGTTAATCCCACCGGCCCCGCCCCTGCCGGCCGCAAAAACGGAATCCACGATCGCCAATCACCTTGACCCATGGTGGTTCCCGCCGGATCCCGCTGCCAGTCTTGCAACTGTTGCATCAATAATTCCGCCTGATCCAACAAAGTCAGGTGAATGCCTCGGGTGGCTCCCTGCGCATTCGCCAGCCGCTGAAAGGCTTGGAGCAGTTGGGCAGGAACCGTATTTTCGATCGCCAGCACGGTCAAATCATTGGGATTGCGCCGTCCACAGCCCCCCAGCAACAGGCCCGCCGCGATCGCCCCCGTGCCGAGCAACCACTGCCGCCGCCCCCACCGAGGCTCCAGATCCACCGCCATTCCGGGCGATCGATTCCCCTTCAACTCCGCCCTTGCCTCGGGATTTTGCAAAGCCATGGCCGCCTAGATTGCCTTAATTGATGCGAAATTAATGCGAAATTGATGCGACTTGCGCGTCGCTTGTCCGTTAATGGCGAATTCATCGCGAATTCATCGCGAATTTATTGCGCAGTGTTTTGCCAGGTCATTTTAGCGATCAACTCTCGATATTTGAAGTTTTATAAAGTTTTGACAAGTTTTTTGTGCATATTTTTCTAAAAGATCATTCTTTGGAAAAATGCGAAACACTTTCCAAAACAACAATATCCTGCACAATCTACCATGCGGATAATCGTTAAATGATTCAGCGATTGCTGAACTTTTGAGGATGGGTTATTTACGATAAAAACACAAGCCTCCGCCAGTGCAATCTAAAACCATGCGCTGACCTCCTATGGAACCATTGCAAGATCAAATTACACTCCTCAACCACAAGCTCGATGCGCTACATCAGTCGATTGAAACACTCTTGGGACGCTTAGCAAGTCGTGTTTCTTCCGAAGAGTCATCGTCCTTACATGAACCAATGGCTCAGATTCTTCAACGGGGTGCAGCCTTGGTTGATTCCCCCAGCCCTATCCTCCATTCCATGGCTGATCTGAATGCTGAATATAAAGATATTCTGATCGATGATAGCTATCGGGAACCGAGCGATCGCGCGGGTGACAAGGAACTCACGCCGGAAATTCAAGTGCAACGGTTAATGGCTCAATTAACTGCTGCCTACAATCGGATTGCCGACTTAGAGGAACAACTCCTTTCGCGACGGATCCATTAACTTGGATGCCTCCAAGCAACGAGTCGATCGACCCTTTGCCTTGGCCTCAATCCGATTGTAGGCAAGTCTGAAATTGGCAGTCATTCGCCGATGACGGTTCGGATTTGGGTCAACTTCATCATGCCTTTCTCATCTCCCAGAGGGGCAACTTTGAGACTACTGCTGTTAGTTTGCGATCAAAAATTTGATCAGATCCTTGAAGGTTTCTTGAAGGAATTTCTCTGAATTTTGTGGGATCAGCGGATCGCGTGGAAGTAATTCTGCTAGAGATCCCCAACCATTGCCCATGCTTTACGCATCAGGCCTCAGCAATTACAGAGCCTACCAGGGCTGATCGATCACGATCGGTACGCAATATTCAATTCTGGAACCTTCATGCTCAGTGGTTACTCCAGAATTCGTAATCACCCTCTGACTTCCTTAGCAAATCGGTAGGAAGACTTTACAAAGTATTATGTGGCTGCTTACCCTCTGGCTCAAAGGGGGGATGTGATGCCAATGACCGATTCAGGGGCGCTCTGGTTGCGATCGATCGCCCCCTGAAAGCCCTGAACAGCCCTGCAAAGTCCTGCAAAACCTTGAACAATCAGCGTTGTTGCTCAGTCCAAAATGATGGGACGGGATGATGGATCGGGGCGCACCGCTGTGCATTCCGATCCGGACTCTCGGACAGGATTTTGGGACAGAATTCTTGATCTAACTTGATTGGATTGGTTTTGGCTTAGTTGTTTGCTCAGTTGTCGGCCATTTGCACCACGGCCAAAAATTCCGCCAAATCGGGAGCCGATCGCCCCGCAATTTCCGCGTCACGCAACCAAAGTAAAAATTCCACATTGCCCGCCGGGCCCGTAATGGGCGATCGCACCAGGCCGCCGTAGTGCCACCCGATCGCCTCAGCCCCTTGCCAAACCGTGGCGATCGCCTCAGCCCGATCGCGCGGATTGCGCACCACGCCGTTTTTGCCCAGGCGATCGCGCCCCACTTCAAATTGCGGCTTCACCAGCAAAATCACCTCGCGCGGCGGTTGCAACAGCGCCCACAGGGCCGGCAACACCTTCGTTAGGGAAATGAACGACACATCCGCCACACCCAAATCGGGCATCGGATCATCGGGGCCGTACAGCTCCGCCGGGGTCAGGTGGCGCAGATTCGTGCGTTCGCGCAACACCACTCGCGGATCCTGGCGCAGGCTCCAGGCCACCTGCCCATAGCCCACATCCACGCCATAGACCTTGGCCGCACCCGCCTGCAACAGGCAATCGGTGAAGCCGCCCGTGGAAATGCCGCCATCCAAGCAAACTCGACCCGTGGGATCGATCGGGAAGGCCTCCAGGGCGTGGATCAACTTCTCGCCACCCCGGGACACAAAGCGCGATCGGGCCGCCACTTCAATTTCGGCATCTTCGGCGATTAGGGTTCCGGGCTTGTCGATGCAGGCGCGATCGACCCGCACTTCGCCGGCCCGAATCCAGCGCTGAGCCAACTGGCGCGACTCGCACAACCCGCGACTCACCAACAGCGCATCTAATCGTTGTTTGCCCGTTTTTGCCACCCAATCAACCGAAATTAAGGGATTTTTGCCAAGATCCTGGATTTGGGCGCACAGCGGTGCGCCCCTACCCAATATTTCCGGTCTGTAGGGGCGCACGGCAGTGCGCCCTCCGGTTCGATACGCCCGATACGCCCTCCGGTTCGATGCGCCCGATGCGCCCTCCGGTTCGATACGCCCGATGCGCCCTCCGGTTCAATGCGCCTACGCCTCGTTCAACACCGCGATCAGGGCCTCACCCATGGCCGTGCAACCCACCAGGGTTTTGCCTTCGGACATGATGTCACCCGTGCGGAAACCCCGATCGAGCACTTCATTCACAGCTTTTTCAATCCGGTCAGCGCCCTCCGGAAGATCCAACCCGTAGCGCAACATCATCGCCGCGCTCAACACATGGGCCAACGGATTCGCCTTATCTTGGCCCGCAATGTCCGGCGCGGAACCATGCACCGGCTCAAACACACCCGGCGTACCCGGTTCGCCCAAGCTGGCCGAGGGCAACATGCCGATACTGCCGGTCAACATCGCCGCCGCATCCGAAAGAATGTCGCCAAACAGGTTGCCCGTGACGATCGTATCGAACTGTTTCGGGGCGCGAACTAACTGCATCGCCGCATTGTCCACATAGAGATGAGACAACTCCACATCGGGATAGTCCGCAGCCACGGCCGTCACCCGATCGCGCCACAGTTGCGACACTTCCAACACGTTCGACTTATCCACCGAGCAAAGCTTGCTGCCCCGACGCTTGGCGGTTTCAAAGGCCACGCGGGCGATTCGATCGACCTCGCTTTCGGAGTAAACCATCGTGTTGACACCGCGCTTTTCGCCGTTTTCGCCCTCAAAGATGCCGCGCGGTTGCCCAAAGTAAATGCCGCCGGTCAGCTCGCGCACCACCATGATGTCCGTACCTTCGACGACTTCCCGCTTCAGGGTCGAGGCATCCACCAACTGGGGCAAAATCGTTGCCGGCCGCAGATTGGCAAACAGACCCAAACCGGCCCGCAGCCCCAGCAGGCCGCGCTCGGGCCGTTGGGCATTGGGCAGGCTGTCCCACTTGTAGCCGCCGATCGCCGCCAACAACACCGAGTCACTGTTACGGCAAATTTCCAGGGTGCTGGCGGGCAAGGGTTCGCCGGTTTGGTCGATCGCGCAGCCCCCGATCGGCGCTTCGGTGAATTCAAAGGTCACCCCAATCTTTTGGGCGACGGTTTCGAGCACCTGAACAGCAACGCGGGTAATTTCGGGGCCAATGCCATCACCGGGCAGCAGCGCAATGCGATAGGTCTGGGTCACGGGTCGGTCAAATGTCGGGAGGGTTGAACGGATTTCATCATAGGACGGGAGGCGGCCCTTTCCATGGGAGATTTTCCCGATGACTTAGGGCATAGTCGTGAAGACAAATGATTGATGGTTATCCAGATAAAAGGTCTAAACCATGAGTTCCAAAGTTGATATCACAGCCCAAAATTTTCAGACCGAGGTGGTGAGCAAATCCAGCGAGAAGCCGGTGGTTCTGTACTTTTCCTCGCCCACTTGCAGCGCCTGCCAACAGCTCAGCCCGGTTCTAGAAGAGATCGTTAAAAACTACGACGTGGTTTTGGCCAAGGTGAACACCCAACAGGAGGTGGGATTGGTGCAACAGGCGGGGGTGCGATCGACCCCCGATGTGCGCTTGGTGCAAAGCGGCCGCGCAACGGATCAGTTTGTGGGTGCAGTGTCCGGCAACGAGGTACGCAGCTTCCTCACCCGCAACAGCGTGAACTTGTTGGCGGGGCCCAAATTTCTGGACTTGACCAACGACAGCGATAACCGCGTTATCCCCGTCAACAGTCTCAGTGAATATCCCAGCGGGGTGCGGGCCTTGGGGGGCAATGACACCGTGACTGGTTCCAGTGATGTGGATGTGCTGTTTGGCAATGCGGGCAATGATCTGTTGTTGGGCAACGATGCCAACGATGTGCTCAATGGCGGTGCTGATAATGATGTGCTGGATGGCGGCTTGGGCAATGATCTGCTGAGCGGCAACCGGGGCAACGATTCCCTGGTGGGCGGCGATGGCAATGACATCCTGCGGGGTGGTCGGGAGAACGACACGCTCTTGGGTGGTGATGGGGATGATGTGTTGTCCGGCGACTTTGGCACGGATGTGCTGACGGGGGGTGCGGGCCGAGATTTGTTTGTGCTGCGAGCTGAGGAAGCCGTGGCCGGAGCCGGGGTGCAAACGGTCGATCGAATTACGGATCTCAGCGTGAGCCAAGGAGATGTGGTGCTGTTGGCGGCAGATTTCGCCATTGCTGATGTGACGGTGACCGCTGGCAATGTGGACAACAGCGGAGCCGCCGATGCCATCATCAGCCGTACCTCCACCGGGGCCCTGTTGGGGGTGGTGCTGGATCAAACGCCGGATGTGGTGCGATCGGCCTTGCAGGTGATTCCGCCCTCTTCTCTCTAAACCGGCCCCGTTCGGGGGCTGGGGGCTGCTAGGCGATCGCCCTGGCAGCCCCTTTTGTTTGAGTTGGTCTGGATATCAGGCTGCCCCGGTTCCAAGGGAGGTTCCTAGAGCGGAGATGGTTAAAAACCAGTTACAAAACTGGACGCTGAATCGCCGCCACCGCCAACGAGAGGATCAGCCTTTCAGCGATCGGGCGATCGGCCAGCCTCCGTAGTTTCACGGCTGCCCCTCTCCGGATTTGCAACGCCCACGACAGTAAGAGTCATCAGGAGCGCGACGCAATCCAATCGCGACCCTGGCTGACCTTCACGACTCGCATCAGGGGCTTGAATCATGACCGCGCTTCAAACTTGCACCCGCATTGGCCAAAGCTTGACCCTCGTGGGCGTAATTCTGGGTTCGGCCGCCGTGATGCAACCGATCGATGGCCATTCGATCGATGCCGCGCTGGTGGCGGCCGTTGCGCCCCAAAGCGCCTCAGCCGCCCAGCCCACGCCTCCCGACAACGGTGGCCCCAGCCGCACCCAAGGCACGGGCACTCGCTAATTCTTGAGGGCAGGGGGTTCGGTTAGGGCCCTGCGTTAATGATTAAAATTTCAGTCTGAGCAAATTAATCAAAACTGGGACTGAAATCCAATGGCTATTAAGCTTTATGGCGGTGCGCGCAGCCGGGCCTCGATCGTGCAGTGGTACCTCGAAGAGTTGGGCCTAGACTACGAGTTCATTTTGCTGGACATGCAGGCCGGCGAACACCGCCAACCACCGCTGACGGAGATTAACCCCTTTGGCAAAGTGCCAGCCATTGAAGATGACGACTTCAAATTGTGGGAATCCGGTGCGATTTTGCTCTACTTGGATGCGAAGTACGGCCCCGAAAAATCCACGGAGCAGCGAGCAGTGGATCAACAATGGACGCTGTTTGCCAATTCCACCGTTGCCACCGGAATTTTTGTGGAAGCCAACCGCGATCGGGAAGCTCCGCGCTTGCTGGGCGGCATCAACGAGCTGTTGAGCCAGTCGTCCTATATCACGGGTGAAACTTTCGGGGTGGCCGATGTGGCCCTGGGGTCAATTTTGGCCTACATCCCCATGATGCTGAAGATGGATCTGTCGCCCTATCCAGCGCTGGGCGCTTACCTGAAACGACTGAGTGAGCGGCCGGCCTTCCACAAGGCGATCGGCTCGCGAGCTTAGACAGCACGGCCAGCCCAGGGATAGGGATCAACCTCAAGATCTCAACAAAAAATCCCAACAAATACGCAAAGGAAAGTGGGGGTCGATCGGGCGATCAACCCCCATGCTTTGTGCTCAATTCGTCATCAACCTGAACGGATTAGTTCGCTCACGCCCCGATCGCCCGCTGGTGGGTGGCAACGGGAATCGCAAGCATCACAGGAACTACTTGCCTTCCACAAACGCCTGGCAGCAACAGAAGGGTTGCGCGGCCGGCGCAGGCGTTGGCGTAGGGGTTGGCGCAGGGGTGGGAATCACCGTCTTGCTGCCGCAGATTACCTTTTGCAGCAGCCCCGTGAAACCGCTCAGGGCATCTTGCGAAGTGAAACCCTGCCCGCCGGTTTCCTTAGCCACACGGGCATATTCACCCTCGATTTCTTTTTTCACACTGGCCTTCACACCGGAAGTCCCCAAATAGGTGTGGACTTTCACCTTGGTTTGCTTGGCCGTGGCGATCGCCCGGTTGGCGGCTTCGATGTCTGCCTGATCCTGCTTGGCGTTCTCGTTGCCCCCTTCCAAGGACTCATCGCCCAGGAAGAAGACGGCCCGCGATGCGGCCGATCGCCAGTCAAAATTCAGGGACACATCTTCGATCGCCCTTGCGCCGTCCTCTTGGGCCCCGCCGCCGGCCACCGTGCCCACCTTGCGGCCCTTCAGCGCCGATTCCGACACCTTGGCCGTTTCCGTCAGGTAATTGCGCACGGTGCGATCGAACCGCGTTCCCTTAAACACCCCCTCAATTCCCAAATAGGTCACCCGCAAATCAGAAGGGCAACTGGTTTTGGCCGCCTCGATCGCCGCGCCTACCGCCTCACTCAGGGCCGTCGCCTCATCCTTCATCGACACGCTGGAATCGATCACCACCACCAGATCCACCTTGGGAATTGTCAAGACCTCCGTGGGCGAGGGCGTTGACACGGGGGCCGGTGCGGGAACCGGCGTGGCGGAGCCGCCCTGGCCGGTCATGGTGGCCGGAGCCAAGGTGGGCCATTGCAGCCGCTTTTGGGTTGAAACATCCCCATTGCCCCGGTGACCGGAAATGGGGCCCAGGCGGTTCGGTTGGGCTTGGCCAGCGGTCATGCCGTGGCTGTTGTAGGGATGGTTCCAGAGGTTGAAATCAAACCGATAGTGGGCCCCCTGCCAACCATTCGTCCAGTTGAAATTAATCAGTGCGCTGATATCCAGCGTGCCCGTCACCGGGTCGCTATACCAAAACGACAGCATCTTATTCGCCGTTCCGCCGGCCGACGTGCCGAAGTTGTATTGAATATCAACCCCGTCCGGCGGCCCTTCATAGGCAAAACAGCCCCGGCCATAAACCGAACCATCCGGATTCAAGGTGTGAAAAACAAAACTCGTGACCTGAGGCATAGCAGCAAATTCCTGTGAGGTTTGGGCTTGGTGATCGTGAAACGTTGGGCAGGCCGCTGACTGGTGAACCCCTAGGATTCAACGTAGGCCTGGCAGCAACAGAAGGGATGTTCAATGCGGCGCGGTGCGGGCTTGCTGCCGCAAATCACGTCTTGCAACAGGGCTTGGAAGCCCCGCAGCGCATCCTGGGAGGTGAAGGATTGACCGCCCGTTTCCCGAGCCACCCTGGCGTATTCCCCTTCAATTTCCCGGCGCACTTTGTCTTTCACCGAGGAAGTTCCAAGATAGGTATGCACCCGCACGCCAGCTTCCTTGGCCACCGCGATCGCGAGGTTAGCGGCTTCGATGTCTCCTTGATCTTGCTTGGCATCCTGGTTCCCGCCATCCAAGGACTCATCGCCCAGGAAGAACAGGGCCCGCCCAGCCCCCGGCCGCCAGTCAAAATGGCGACTCAGATCCTCGATCGCCCTTGCGCCGTCTTCTTGGGCCCCACCGCCGGCCACCGTGCCGCGTTGGCGACCCCGTAACTCGGCCTCCGCCGCGTTGGCCGTTGTGGTCAGGTATTTGCGAATGGATTGATTAAAACGGGTGTCTCGGAACGTGCCTTCAATGCCCAGATAGACCACTCGCAAGTCAGAGGGGCAATGGGCCCGGGCCGCCTCGATCGCGGCGGAAACGGCCGCATCCAGCGCCACCGCTTCGTCCTTCATGGAAACGCTGGAGTCGATCGCCACCACCAAGTCCACTAGCGGGATCGTCACGCCATCTTCTTCGATGACCTCGATCGTGGGCTGCCCGATCGCCACCCACTCCAACTTGCGTCCTTGACAGCTTCCGTCTTCCGTCGCCCCCCGGTGCGCAGACACATGACCCAGTTGCTCCGGCGTTGCACCACCGGCCACCAAGCCCCGATCAAAGTCTGGCTGGGCCCAGGCATTGAACTGGAACTGTTGCTCGCCTGCCCGATCGCTGAAACTCAAGCTCAACAGAGCGCTGAGATCCAACACACCGACGATCGGGTCGCGATACCAAAACGCCGTCAAGGTTTCCGCACTGCCCCGGCGATATTCCGCCGAAGACTCACTGCCATCCCCTAGGGTAAAGCACCCTTTGCCAAACTCAGTGCCGTCGTTGTTCAGTACCCGAAAGGTGTAGGCCTTTCCTGGGGTGGACGGTGCTGAGGTAGAAGAATCTGCTGTTGTGTTGGTTGTTTCTGCGGTTGAACTCCAGGGAATCACAACACTGGGCGTGACATCCAGCCAACCACCATCCGTGACCGTGCCCACATCCACCAGCGATTGTGCGTCCAAAAACTCCATCAACCGCTCACCATCGTCCTCAAACCGATAGTGGCAAATGCCCTGATCAGCAAAAACAACCAGGTCTGAATCTTGACGATAGACGACCTTAACGAAATTGGCTCCATCAATTTCCCAGCGGTAGCCAGGCATCGCTTCAACAATCTTTTGATTCTTCACAAATCACTTCTCCAAAAAGCACTGCAACCCTAGGGAAACACCAGGCAACTGATTCGGTCGATCGAGTCGATCGAGCTAATGGGGCTAAGGAGTCTGTTGATGGGTTCTCAATTGGAATCTTGCTTGAGTGGCTAACCTGCGTTCTTGGGAAATTTAGCCATCACCCTTGAATTAGCCCATTGCTGATCTCGATCGCCTTGATCTACTCCAAACGAATCTGCTTATTGGCTAATTCCAAATCAAACGGGTAATCTTCATTTCCCCCCGCAAGGGCCTTTTGGAAAGTTTCCTCATTCGCAAATTCACTGACGCGAAACCACCAATCTTCAAATACAATCACCCGCCCATCGGGACATCGGTAGACCAAGACATGGTAGTCGTCGCGAAATTCGTTGCTGAGATCAAGAACCTCACCACCCATTGCTTGAGCAGCGGTGTCTGCACTGTTCACTTTCCAATCTACTGACATGTTGTACAATCTCCAGCTTAATTGGAGGGTTGATCAGACTTTCCAATTGAACTCTACGAATTGTGCCTCAAGCTAATTGAAATTTGAGAGAAGTTAATGTTAATTTTTTCATTTTTCTGAACAATTCCGTATAAACACGCAATTAAAAATTGGCAACAATTCTCTTAAAAATAAATCATTTCATTTTTAAACATTTGCAATACAATTTTTTACAGAAAATTTCAATTAATTCCAATTGTCAATCAAATTAATTTTTCTTTTTGTTGTAATTTTCATTATTCAATCCGAGCCGAAAATCAAGAATATTTTCTTGTGAATTTCAATTTGATTTGTTTTTATTTGATGCTTAAATGCGAATGATTCAATTGTTGAAACTCATAAAACTCCCAGAAATCTCAAGAGTCAATATTTTTTCTTTGTTTTAAGTCATTTTTGATAATTGTATTTTATTTTACATTGACATTTCTGAAGAGAAAATGATGCTTGAGGTCAGAATTTTGGACTGAAAGGCCTTTAATAAAGACTAACTTTGCCTGTTGCTGGAAGCGATCCGCGATCGACTCCCGTTGACGATCGAAAGTGATCCGCCATTTTTAGGTTGGCTGGCGTTCGATCGTCTGAATTTTGAGGATGATTTGTGGTGGCTTTGGGCTGTCGCTGCCCAGCCAAAGACGAGGATCAGGGCGATCGGGGGTTTAAGTCAGGGTTGGCAATTTTTTTGACCTGTCTGCCGGGCGCTGGTGTGATCAATGATGCAGCCGGACTGAGAGAGCGATCGATCCGGTTGGAGGGCGTACCGAGGTACGCCCCTGCGGACATGCCACGACTTTGGGTTGGGAAGATCAGCGCTCGCGGTCTAGGTTGTGGGTGGCTGGTTTTGGCGGCGTTGGCTCTGTTTGGGGTTGCGCCACTGACGGGCTTGGCGCAGCAGCAACAACGACCACCGCAGGCTCTTTTCGAGCCGGCCCACGATGACGCAAACCGTCAGCAGGGCGATCAGCCAGCTTGGGGCATTTTGGGCGATCGGGAGGGACAAGATCGGGTCGAGTTGGGCGGGCTGGGCGATCGTTTCTTGGGTCGTTTGAATGGTGTTAGTTTGGGGTTGCGAATTCATGGTGAAAACCTTGAATCATTGACTACGCAACCATTCTCAAATTGGTAATCAGCGCCCAAGTCCCCCACAAGTCCCGTCTTAGTCTGGTTTAGTCCCCTCTTGGTCTACCGACCAGGAACAGCTACAGCTATTGATCGCCCAACATGGAATCGCCACGCTCTCCCACCCCCGCCATAACTTGGAGCCAATTTTTAAGCGAGCAGGCTGATTACTACGGTCTCACACCTGAGCAAAAGGCAGCATTTCTCGTTCAGTTTGCCGAACAGAAGCGCAGCGATTCGCGTGTCCAGGCTTCTATCTCTCTGGACATTGGCGAAAACACGTTTAAGAATCACATGACCAATGTGTATAGGCGCTTAGCCGACTTCTATCCCAACCTTAAGCAAATTGTTGGCAGAGGCAAACGACAAGCAGTTCTCGTAATTTTGCGAATGGAGTTTTCGGAACGGACTCGGCCGGTTGCTCCACCTCCAGCGGAAATCCCCAGTTCTTCAACAACGCTCCCGCCTCCAGCAGAGATTCCTGGTTATCCGACGGTGCGATCGCTCCTGGAGCAAGCGCGGGCGACGGTGGCCAACCACACCAGTCAAGCGTTTTATAACGGTACGTTGCCCCAGTGGGCGGACATTGCGGCGGGCTATGACGTGAAGCGCGATCGCCTCAAAGATCTCCAAGACTTTGTGGAATCGCGGGCGGCGTTGGGTGGGGCGTTGCCGATCGCGCTGGTGTTGGGCCGATCGGGCGATGGCAAAAGCACTCTGTTGATGCGGTTGGCGGCGGAGTTGCACGATCGGGGCGATCGGGTGTTGTGGCACGAACCCAATCAGCGCAATCAGGTGGCGTTGGATTTGACGGCGCTGGCCACCCTGAAGACCGATCGGCGGGTGGTGGTGATCATTGACGATGCCCATGCGCTGGACTTGGAGGGGTTGGAGCAGCAGGTGCGATCGCTTCACCAGGTTGGGGCGGGGTTGTTGTTGGTGTTGGGGGTGCGGCGAGAGCTGTGGCTCGGGGGTCGGCAGCTTCCCCAGTCGATCGCCCAGATTCAGCGCTTCGAGATCGATCGAGTCAGCGACGCGGAAATCGATCGCTTTTTGGCGGCCTATGAGCGAGCGGGCGAGTTGGGCAAATTGGCGAATTTGTCGCCCGCGGCCCGGGCGGCCAAGTTTCGGCAGGGGGCCGATCGTCAGTTGTTGGTGATGTTGCTGGAGGCCAAATACAACGAAAGCCTGACTAGCTATGTCCAAAAAACCCTGAACGACTTGGCGGATCGATTTGGCGAAAGAGTGGTGCGGGCTTGTCAGTTGGTGGCGGCGTTGCACACGTTCGATTTGGGGTTTCCGGCGCGTTTGTTGGAAACGATTTCGGAACCACGCGCCGGCCTGGCAAGCCTGGGCGGTGATGGAGCGAAACATTCAAAATCATCAAGAGGCTCGGGCCTTGTTCCAGAAATCCACCCAAGTTGATCCAGAGAATGCACCGATCTGGCGAGCTTGGGCCGCGATGGAGCGCAACCTCGGCAACCACGACGAAGCCCGCCGCCTCAGCGACAAAGCCGCCCAACTGGAAGCCGCCCGCCAACCCGCCCCCCGGTCAGGGCCAGCCCATCCCCCACCCCGCCGCCGCAATCCCTAAGCGCAACCGCCCTCAGTTGCCGAAGCCTAGCGGCCGGGATGCTGATAAAGTGGCGTTGAATTCAGCTTGGCGTTGGCGGACTGGAAACTATGGCTGTTGCGATCGCACTAGGATTACTCGTTTTGGCCTACCTGCTCGGCTCCATCCCCGCTGGATACCTAGCCGGGCGCTGGCTCAAAGGCATCGACATCCGCCAATATGGTTCCGGCTCCACCGGGGCCACCAACGTGATGCGCACCGTGGGCAAACCAGCCGGGATCACCGTCTTTATCTTCGACATCCTGAAAGGGGCGATCGCCATTGGACTGGTGCGCGCCCTTTGGACTAGCGACCTCATCGTTGATCCCAACTGGCTGGCAATCAAGCCCTGGTTAGAAGTGGTCGCCGGCCTCACCGCCGTGATTGGCCACAGCAAATCCCTGTGGCTGAATTTCCAGGGCGGCAAATCCGTCGCCACCAGCCTGGGCACGTTGTTAGCCCTGTCTTGGCAAGTGGGCTTGGGCGGGTTCGCGGCCTTCTGTGTGGTGCTGGCCATTTGGCGATATGTGTCCCTCGGGTCGATCGTCGGGGCAATCATGGTCAGCGTGTTGATGCTGTCTTTGCAAAATCCCTTGCCCTACTGCTTATTTGGCTTGGCGATTACGGTGTTTGTGATTGCGCGACACAAGACCAACATCAGCCGCCTGTTGAAGGGAACAGAACCTAAATTTGGCCAAAAGGTGCAAATTCCCGAGCCTGTTTCCGACAGCGCCAGCGGTTCTTAGGATTTTGGCCCTACTTCTGTGGTGGTGTGCCGGGTCGAAAGCAGGTCGGTCAAGAGCGGGTTAAGTCTTAAAAGCTTGACGAAACGCCGCTTAACCTTGATGGATTGGGGGCTTGGGCCTCTGGCCTGGCTCGATCGGGAAGTGGCCTGGGGATGACCATCTTCTGATTTGCCCCAAATGTAACGAATTGCAACGTATAATAGCTCTGAAAAATTAATTCTTAAGAATTATTCAAGGGAATCCAACACCCATCGCATTTCAAGCGCGATCGGGCGGTTTCCACCCCCATCAGCCCTGTGGCTTCCGTTGTTTACCCCTAGCGAGTAGGACTGTTGAAATCCATGCGAGTTGCAATCGCCGGTGGCGGCCTAGCGGGCCTGGCCTGTGCCAAATATTTGGTCGATGCGGGACACCAGCCGATCGTGTTGGAACGCGAGGCCGTGTTGGGTGGTTTGGTGGCCGCTTGGCAAGATGAGGATGGTGATTGGCTGGAAACGGGGCTGCACGCCTTTTTCGGTGCTTATCACAACATGAAGCAACTGATGGGCGAGCTGGACATTCTCGATCGCCTGCAATGGAAGCGCCACGCCCTGGTGTTTAACCAACCGGAGAAGCCGGGAACCCTGTCTTGGTTTGATGTGCCGGACATTCCCGCCCCGTTTAATGTGATCATGTCGATTCTGCGGAATAACGACATGCTGACCTGGGAGCAAAAAATTCGGTTCGCGATCGGGCTGTTGCCGGCGATCGTGCGGGGTCAGCAGTACGTGGAATCCATGGATAAGTACAGCCTCTTGGAATGGCTGCGGCTCCAGGGGGTGGATGAGCAGGTGAACACCGACATTTTCATCGCCGCCTCCAAGGCCCTGACGTTTATTAATCCTGAGGATGTGTCGGCTACGGTTCCCCTGACGGCGCTGAATCGGTTTTTGCAAGAGCGCTATGGGTCCAAGGTGGCCTTTTTGGATGGGGCCCCGCCGGAGCGGTTGTGCCAGCCGATCGTGGACTACGTGACGGCTCGGGGCGGAGAAGTGCGCACCCAAGCGCCGCTGAAGGAAATTGTTTTGAATGGCGATCGATCGGTGAAGTCTTTCATTGTGCGCGGTCAAAACGGCGCGCCCGATGAGGAAATTGTGGCCGATGCTTTTGTGTCCGCCATGTCGGTGGATGCCTTAAAGATCATGATGCCGGACGCTTGGAAAGCCGTGCCGGAGTTCGAGAAGCTGCAAGGCCTCGAAGGTGTGCCGGTAATCAATGTTCAAATTTGGTTTGATTGCAAGTTGCCGACGATCGACCAGTTGTTGTTCTCCCGATCGGATATCCTCAGTGTTTATGCGGATATGAGCCGCACCACTCGGGAATACGAAGACCCGGATCGATCGATGCTGGAATTGGTGTTGGCTCCGGCCAAGGATTGGATCGGCCGCTCCGATGAAGACATCATTGCTGCCACCATGGACGAGCTGGCTAAGCTGTTCCCCGATCACATTCCCCACCAGGCAAAAGTTCGCAAAGCCAAGGTGAAAAAAACGCCCCGATCGGTCTACACGGCCCGGCCGGGATGCCAGGCCCTGCGCCCCCAACAGGAAACCTCGATCGGGAATTTTTTCCTGTCCGGTAGCTACACCATGCAAGAGTTTCTAGGCAGCATGGAAGGGGCTGTGCTTTCTGGTAAGCTGACAGCGCAAGCGATTGTCCGCAATGCCGCGCGCCTTGAGCGCGATCGCGATTTGGCCCTGGCCGCTTCCGCCTAAGCCACTCCTTTGACTGACCCATCGACCTTTCCCAGCCCCGCCGGTCTTCATGCTGCACTTGCCTGACCCGCCACGCACTAACACCCTGGCGACCCTGGAAGAATCCTATGAGTTGTGTCGCCAGGTCACAGCCAAGTACTCCAAAACGTTCTATTGGGGCAGTGCGCTGATGCCGTTGGCTAAGCGGCGGGCCATTTGGGCAATTTATGTTTGGTGTCGGCGCACTGATGAACTGGTCGATGGGCCCATGGCCAAACTGACCACGCCGGAAACCCTGGACGATTGGGAACGGCGACTCGAACAGCTTTTTGGTGGCCATGCGCTGGATGATTCTGATGTGGCCCTAGTTGACACGATCGGGCGCTACAACCTAGATATTCAGCCCTTCCGCGACATGATCGCCGGGCAGCGCATGGATCTCTATCGCAGTCGCTACGAGACCTACGAAGAGCTAGAGCTATATTGCTATCGCGTGGCGGGCACGGTGGGCCTGATGACCACACCGGTTTTGGGGGTGGCTAGCGAGCCGGCCCGCGCCCCTTGGGATGGGTTTTTGCAAATGCAAACCAGCCCCGATCGCAACCCGGATGACCCCACGGAACGGGCGATCGCCCTCGGCATTGCCAACCAGCTCACCAACATCCTGCGAGACGTGGGCGAAGACCGCCACCGGGGCCGAATTTATCTGCCCTTAGAAGATTTGGAGCGATTCCGCTACACCGAGCAGGACTTGATGAACGGTGTGGTTGACGATCGCTGGCGTGCCCTGATGCAGTTCCAAATTCAGCGGGCCCGCACCATTTTTGACAGCGCCGCCAAGGGCATTCGCCTGCTTCACCCCGATGCGCGTTGGCCCGTTTGGGCTGCTTTGATGCTCTACAGCCGAATTTTGCACTCGATCGAGCGCAACGGTTACGACGTGTTCAATAAACGCGCCTATGTCCCCACCACGGGGAAAGTGCGCTGTCTGCCCGTGGCCCTGATGCGATCGCAGGTTCTCTAGGCCAAGCTGTTAACCCGCCACGCAAAATCGTTGGGCCAGTCGATCGGTGCTCGTCAGCGGCTGGCTCAGTTCAAACTGCTCAGCCCTCGATCGGCAGTCGAATCAAAAATTCAGCGCCTTGTCCTGGCTCTGACTCAACGGTCAGACTGCCACCGTGTTTATCGACTACGATTTGTTGGGCGATCGCGAGACCCAACCCTGTGCCTTTACCTACGGATTTTGTGGTGAATAAATGGTCAAAGATTCTTGACTGCACCTCTGCATTCATCCCCTTGCCATTATCCCGAATCGTAATTTGTACCTGATCATCAACCAGAGTCGTGCTGATGGTGATCTGTTGAGGATGTGCTTCTAATTCCTTGAACGATCGCCCCTGGGCTAACTCATCAAACATATCGATCGCATTAGCCAGGATGTTCATAAATACCTGGTTGAGCTGTCCCGGGAAGCAATCGATCGGTGGTATTTCACCATAGTTGGTAATCACCTCGATCGCCGGCCGATTAGCATTAGCCTTGAGCCGATATTTCAGAATCAGCAGCGTGCTATCAATCCCTTCATGCAGGTTGGCACTGACTTTATACTCCGTATCCGCACGGGAGAAGGTACGCAGGCTGGTGCTAATCGACTTGATGCGATCGGTTGCCCCTTGCATTGAATTCAGGAGCTGAGGCAAATCTTCGCAAACATATTCCAAATCAATATCTTCAGCGTGATCTTGAATCGGAGAAGTGGGACTAGGATAATGCTGCTGATACAGAGCTAGATGTTCAAGCAAGTCCTGTACATGCTCTTTGGCATTATCGATGCTGCCGTTCAGAAAACCGATCGGGTTGTTAATTTCATGAGCAACCCCCGCTACTAAGTTTCCCAAAGATGCCATTTTCTCGCTCTGCACCATTTGCAACTGGGATTGTTCCAATTGCTGAGCATAAAGTTGAGATTTTTGATAGAGTCTGGCATTTTCCAAAGAAATGGCCGCTTGCGTACAAAGAAAGTTGAGCACTGCAATACGATCATTCGTAAATACACCGCTAGTGGAGTGATTTTCCAAATGCAAAATAGCTCGTAGCTTTCCTTGATTGAGAATCGGTAAACATAGAACACTCTTCGGCTGATGCTGATTCAGGTAATCACCAATCACTGGAAGATCAGTTTTGAGATCATCAACCATCACCGTCGTTTCAGTGTTCTTCACGTATTGAATAAGCTTCACAGGAACCGTTAGGTTATTATCGAGCGATGCAGACTGCAAAGTTACTCGCTCTAGGTCTGCGATTACTCGCACTTGCCATTGATTCTCTTCGCAGAGCATCAAAGCACATCGGTCTGCACCAGAGTTCTCAAGCATCGTCTGAGCCAGCATTCGTAGGAGTTCATCTAGGGCGATCGTGCTAGCAAAGGCTTGAGAAATTTGCAACAGAGTAGCAAGATCTAGAGTTTCGTTGATAGCGCTAGAAGAATTTGTGTGCGGCGTGGAATGAATTGAATGAGCAGAAGTGGTAATACTTGAGAGGGTTTCTAAAACAGTCAAGCGTTGATTAGCTGCCTGGACAATGGGTTGCAGTAATTGAGGGTAACGCTTTTCTAAGTCGTTGATTTTTGCTCTGGCTCCCCAACGGGCATAGCAGTAGTAAGCTTCCTGCATATAACCTGCGGCGACTTTTGTTTTACCCCAATCGAGATAGAACTGAGCCGCGAGTTCATTGGCCAGAGCTTCTTCTTGGAGGTAGTTATTTTCTTTAGCACCAGCGATAGCAAGATCGTACCAATCTCCTGCTTCATAGCAAGAACCCAAAACTCGGTATTTTTCTGCTTCCAACAAATTCACTTTGTGCTGATGATTCATGGGTGCAGAGGTTGCCCATCGGGATAAGGCTATCTGTTGTTTTTCTGCCAGAGCACATGTATTTAATCGTTCTGAATTTGATTCAGTTGCCGCAATCCTAAGATAGGTTAAACCAGCATAAAAATAAAAAATTGGAATCAAGATAAACCCGTCAATACTATCTAAGTATGGAGAAGCATTATCAATATAGCTAAGAGCACGGTCATAGTGACCAAAGATATAAGCAAGCATGAGCTTACAAACATAAGCCCAGGCCAGGGCCATTAACTCATTATCTCGAATGTATTGAGAAAATAAAGATTTTTCGTCATTAACATCACCAATTAGCATGTCTGGGCAATCAGTGATGACAATAAGATTATGAAGGATCTGTTGTTTAATTTTGGTATAAATTAGAGGATTATACTGCTTCATTTGAAATAGAGCGTCAGCATACTTTTCAGTCTCAGGCTGTATATATTCTAAGCAAAGACCAGAAAAAAATTGATTATAGAGACAGTTATTAATGCTATAGCCTGCATAGAGTAATCCACCTGTTTCTAAGTGCAGGAAATAGCCTTCTTTGAGTAATGGAACTGTGGACTGTAAAGATTGGCGACGGTGTTGAATAAAAGCGCCAAAAAACAGTAAGACCATAGCTTTATTTTCAGCAGAATAAAACTGATCGAGCAAATCTAAGGCAAGTTTTCCAAATTGATAACCTTTCTCTGCTTCGTTATATAAAGTTGTTAGAATCAAACCGTAGCCTATATAGCCGATTGCTGATACTGAACTATTGCCAAACTGCAGCGACAGGCTGACCATTTTGGCACAAAGTAATGGCAATAAAGTGGGGTTCGATACTTTTACCGGTACAAACAATATGCCAAGTAACTTCAGGGCTGCAAGCATATACGAATTGACCATTACTGGTAACTTAGCCAAATCTTCAATCACTTGGCCTTCAAGTTTTAGGGCTAAGTCTTGCAATGCTTTCTCAGCAATTACCTGATCTCCCTGAGAGGAAAATTCAACACCTAGTTGCGCCAAAGCATTAGACCCAACTGATATTGCTTCCGCCATTTGATTTTGAGCTGCTCGTCCATTGATTTGAATGGCATAAACCTCCACTTTATCCAAGACTGTTTTTGCTGCATCTAAAACTTCTTGGCTATAGTTCTCCATACTTTTCCAATCTCCAACCAAATAGGCAACCTCCGCTGCTAGTACATGTAGTTGAAGGCTTAAGTCATACTGGTTATGCCAACTGTTACTAGTGAGCAACAACAAACCAGTTTGAACAAAGTTCTTGGCAGCGACATAAGCTGTAGAATTTTTAGCTTTCTGGGCAGCTCCTAAGTTAGCTTGCGCTAAAGCTTGAAGTTCTGCTTGGTCTGTGAGCAGTTCTCGTCCCAAGTTGAGATGCCCAACAATATCAAATAGCTTTGCTTTTCTTTCAGTTGCTGATAACTTGGCTTGCAATAGTTGACCAATAGTTAAATGAATTAGTTTTTTTTGATCAGAGCTAATGAGGGAGTATGCAGCCTGTTGCACGCGATCATGCAAAAATCGATAAATAAGATTAGCCTGTATTTTCTCGGTAGTTTCGTTTGCTTCTTGTGAGTGAAAAAAACTGTACATTTGAGTATTGGGTAAAATAAATCCCTCTTGCAGTGCTCCCCAAAGGGCCGCCGCCGTTGCAGTTGGAGATTGCTGGAAAATAATTGCCAAGGTTGCCAACTCAAACCGGTTACCAATGCAGGCCGCCAGTTTCAAAACCTCTTGCGTCGCTGTCGGCAGTTTCCGCAACTGCAACGCCATAAATTCCACCACATCATCCGTCAGCGTCAGGGCATTGACCTGGGCAATATCACACTGCCAATAGCCTTGGTCACGGTCAAAAACGATGTACCCATCTTCATGGAGTGCCTTCAGAAATTGGGTCGTAAAGAAGGGATTCCCTTGGGTTTTACGATCAACCAGTTGAGTCAGCGGCTTTGATAGCTCTTGGCTACATTTCAACGTATCCGCTACCAAGCAATTGGTATGCTCTAGGCTCAGTGGCAACAAAGTGATTGTATTAACGGTCAAGCTCGCTTTTTTCAGCTCCCCGATGGTCAACATCAGGGGATGACCCGGTGAAACTTCGTTATCTCGATAAGCACCCAACACCAGCAGATAGCCACTGCTTTCCATGAGCACTTTCAGCAATTGCAGCGAAGCAGAGTCCGACCACTGCAAGTCATCCAGAAAGATCACCAAGGGATGATTGGCAGTTGTGAAAACTTGAATGAATTTCTGGAATAGCAAATTAAATCGATTCTGGGCTGCGGTTCCTGACAGTTCTGGGACTGCTGGTTGATGACCAATAACTTGCTCTAACTCCGGAATGACTTCAATCAAAACTTCGCCATTGTCACCCACTGCTTCTAGAATTCGATTCTTCCACTGGGCGAGTTGAGCATCGGACTCTGAAAGCAATTGACCCATCAAGTCGCGTAAAGCCTGCACAAATGCAGATAAGGGAATGTTACGATTGAATTGGTCAAACTTCCCTTTAATGAAATAACCTTTTTGCTGAGTGATTGGCTTATGGACTTCATTCACCACAGCAGTCTTACCAATCCCCGAAAATCCCGCCACTAGCATCAGTTCTGATGCACCTTGGGAAACTCGCTCAAAAGACTTGAGCAAAATCTGTACTTCACTTTCACGACCATAGAGCTTTTCAGGGATTAGGAAGCGATCGCTCAGATCCCGTTGCCCCAATTCAAACTCAGTAACTTCGCCTGTTGTTTCCCATTGGCTTAAGCATTGCTGCAAATCATGCTGAAGACCCAGGGCACTTTGATATCGATCCTCAGCGTTTTTAGCCATCAGCTTGGCCACGATCGCCCCTACGATCTTAGGCACTGACGGATTTACCTGATCCACTGGCTGTGCTGTTTTGGCGATATGGCAATGCAACAACTCTAAGGGATCGTCAGACTCAAAAGGCAATTGACCCGTCAATAGTTGATATAGTGTCACCCCCAAGGCATAGTAATCGGCTCGATAGTCAATGCCACGATTCATACGCCCGGTTTGCTCGGGAGCCAGATAGGCTAAAGTTCCCTCTAAAATATTTGGATTTTGAATTTCTTGAGTTTCTTTAGGTAATAAAGAAGCAATACTGAAGTCAATTAATTTGATTTCTTTTGATTCGGGATCAATCAAAATATTGGCAGGTTTAATATCTTTATGAATAACGCGCTGCTGATGCAGATCGTGCAGAATGGTGGTCAGTTGTAATGCAATCTTGAGCACTTCGACCCAATTAAGCTGGTGCTGCTGTAGGTATTGATGAAGGGATACCCCTCCCCACTCTTCCATCACGAGCACATAGCCATTCCCCAAGGACTGAAGAGTCAGGGGATGAATGATGCCAGGTAGATTGAGGTTTTTGGCGATCGCGTATTGGTTCCGAAATTGCACCAGTTCGCCAAAGGTGGGATAGCCCGACAGCAAGACTTTCAACACCACCGATCGCTGATCCGCATCCTGGACAGCTCGATAGACGGCCGTTCGCGATCCCCAATACAGTTGCTCCGTGATTGTGTAGCCACCAATTGCAGGCAATGGCTGGGATGAAGAGCTGGTGAGGGGGGACATGGATGTGGTTAAGAAGAAAACCTACTTTTCAGTATAAGGCTCCCTTCTGGTGATGCGGCAACTTCAGAGTGCTCGTATCACGCTAAATGCAGGATTAGTACACATACTTTATGTTTCGTATCGATAACAACTCTTCTGCTTCAAAAAAGTCTATGACTTAACTGGCAATTGAATCCGGAATTCAGCGCCTTGTCCCGGTTCCGACTCAACGGTCAGACTGCCGCTGTGTTTATCCACTACAATTTGTTGGGCAATTGCGAGACCCAACCCTGTACCTTTACCTACGGATTTTGTGGTGAACAAGTGGTCAAAGATCCTGGATTGCACTTCTGCATTCATCCCCTTGCCATTATCCCGAATCGTAATTTGTACCTGATCATCAACCAGAGTCGTGCTGATGGTGATCTGTTGAGGATGTGCCTCTAATTCCTTGAACGATCGACCCTGGGCCAACTCATCAAACATATCGATCGCATTAGCCAGAATATTCATAAACACCTGGTTGAGCTGTCCTGGGAAGCAATCGATCGATGGTATTTCGCCATAGTTGGTAATCACCTCGATCGCCGGCCGATTAGCATTTGCCTTGAGCCGATATTTCAGAATCAGCAGCGTGCTATCAATCCCTTCATGCAGATTAGCGCTGACTTTATACTCCGTATCCGCACGGGAGAAAGTCCGCAAACTGGTACTAATCGATTTGATGCGATCGGTTGCCCCTTGCATTGAATTCAGGAGCTGAGGCAAATCTTCGCAAACATATTCCAAATCGATATCTTCAGCGTGATCTTGAATTGGAGAAGTGGGACTGGGATAATGCTGCTGATATAGGGCTAGATGTTCCAGCAAGTCCTGCACATGCTCTTTGCCATTATTGATGCTGCCATTCAGGAAGCCGATCGGGTTATTAATCTCGTGAGCAACACCCGCCACTAGGTTCCCCAAAGAAGCCATCTTCTCGCTCTGCACCATTTGCAACTGAGCATTTTTTAGTTCCTGCAATGTACGTTCTAGATCTTCCGACTTTTGCTGAATTACAGCTTCAGCCAAAATTCGATCGCTAACATCTTGAATCATTGAAAAGATGCCAATAGCCTTTCCTTCATTATCTACCAGAGGCGTATTGATCCATTCACAAGTGATGATCGTTCCATCCTTCCGAATATTCTGATTTAAACTATGGAATCCCCCCCTTTGTTCCAGCAATGCTGTCATAACTTCAGCTACAAGGGGTCTATCCGATTCTGGAACAATCTGAGTTGCGTGATGATCCAGCATTTCTTCTGCAAGATAACCAAATATTCTTTCAGCGGATGGATTCCAGCTCGCCACCTTAAATTGGTCATTCCATTCGATAATGCCAACAGGTGTTTGCTGAATCAGAAATGTCAGCCTCTCTTGAAAATCCCTCAACGAAGCCTCTGCCGCTTCGCGCTCCTGTGATGCAGCTTTTTGCTCACTGATGTCCAACAAAAGTCCATCCCAAACCAACGTTTCATCTGCCAGTTTTTTAATGCGTGATTCTCCATGAATCCACTTAACTTTCCCAGATGGGGTAATAATTCTTCCCTCCCACCGCCAAGGTGTCAAGGCTTGAGCTGAATCAGCAATCGTTTGACGATACAGTTCAACGTCCTCTGGATGTGTCATATTCATGAGAATGCGTACGTCGGCGATCGCTTGTTCGGCCGTAACTTCGTACAGGTCATAACAAGCGTTGCTGATATAGGGCATTGATACTGAGCCATCAGTTTTCATGAGGAACTGATACACCACCCCCGGAACGTTATCCACTAGATTATGAAAACGGGATTGGGTATTGTCCAACTCATAGAGAGACTGCTCTAGCTGCTGACTATATTCTTGAGATTGTTGATAGAGTCGCGCATTTTCCAGAGAAACTGCCGCTTGAGTACAAAGAAAATTGAGCACTGCAATGCGATCGCTCGTGAATACACCGCTGGTTGATCGATTTTCCAAATACAAAATAGCGCTTAAATTTCCTTGATTAAAAATCGGCAAGCACAATACGCTCTTAGGTTGATGTTGAACGAGGTAATCGCCAATTACGGGAAGCTCAGTCTTGAGATTATCAACCACCACTGTCATTGAAGTATTTTTTACGTAATGAATCAGTTTGGTAGGAACCGTAGAGTTATCTTCTAGCGGCACAGCTTGCAGTGCTACTTGTTTTGCATTTGCCATCACCCGAACTTGCCATCGATCGTCCTCGCAGAGCATTAAGGCACATCCATCTGCTCCAGAGTTTTCAAGCATGGCTTGGGTCAGCTTTTTGAGCAGTTCATCCAGAGCGATCGTGCTGGCGAAAGTCTGGGAAATTTGTAGCAATGCAGCTAAATCTAGAGTCTGATTGATATTGTTGGTAGAATAGGTGTGAGGCGTAGAATGAATTGAATAAGTAGGAGCACTAAGACTCGATAGTGTTTCTAAAACAGTCAGGCGTTGATTTGCAGCTTGCAAAATGGGCTGCAACAACTGGGGGTAGCGTTCCTCTAAGTCATTTACTTTAGCTTTGGCTCCCCAGTGAGCATAGTGATAGTAAGCTTCTTGCATATAACTTTCAGCAATCTTCTCCTTTCCCCAATCAAGGTAAAACTTAGCAGTAAGTTCATTGGCGAGAGCCTCTTCTTGAATGAACTCGTTTTTTTGAGCCAGTAGGATGGCGCGATCATATAGATCAACTGCTGAACTGCGGTCTCCACTCAAGCGAACAAGCTCTGCCGTAACTAAATAGTATTTGTGCAAAAAGTTATTAGGACAAGCCTCAGCCCATTTTTCTAATAATTTCTGATGTTCTTGAATTTGTTGATAGTAAGCTAATTGAGTTTCTTCGTTCACATCAACATAAATGGCTGCCAAACTCAAGGGATAATAAGTATGGTAGACGATGATGGGAAAAAATCCCATGTTTGCAGGCAATGTATCTTGCAAAGTTTCTGATATTGCTAAAACTTGAGCATAATCACCTTTAAAGTAAGCCCGCTGTAAAACCAAAAAACCATACCAACTAATAGCAACGTTAAAGTGACTTTGTTGCCATAACTGAAAAAATGGATGCTCAAAGTAGCCAGGTGCTGTTAGGGTCTTGTCCTCAATTATATCGTCTATTAGTTCTCGTACAAACTGTCTTTGAAGTTGAAAAACACCCAGCATATTTTGATCATTTGTTTTTTCAACATAGCCGAAATATTTTTGAATTTCTTCTTGTACAGAAAGCAGAGGAGTTCCTTTCAAAAGATGAGACCAAATCAAGAAAATAATTGCCCATGCCCCAAAAACTAAATCGCCCGATTCTGCACACAGCTCAGCCGATTGCTTATAGAGTGGTATATTCTCTGCTAAAGGTCGCGAAAAAGGGTTGATAATATGAGCAAAATGATTATTGTTTTTGGCCATAAATTGAGTATTTTTAAACATGCGGTCAATATCTAAAGCGACCTTGCCAAATTCATAAGCGCTTTGATAATTTCCTTCAAATGCCAACATCATGCCGTAACAGCAATAAGCAAAGCTAGAACTTTCTGCTCGTCCATACCTGAGGGATAGGTTCACCATGCGCAAAGTTGTTAGCAAATTCAGCAGTTGATTACCTGCCAAATAAGAAGCTGAATACAGAATTGCTAGAAGCTTCATGCAACTCTGCTGAACTGGTTCGGTCATTTCAGGTAAATTTAGCAGACCTTGAACTGACACTTGAGAAATATTAGTTTGAACTTGTTGCCGCTCTACCTCTACTAAAGATTTCAATTCATTTTCATCAGTTGGCAATACCATTTCTAAGACAGCTAAACCTTTAATCCCTGCTTCAACGCTAGATAGCATATTTGTTCCCAAGGTCATTCGCTGCGTCATAAGAATGCTATAAATTTGAGCTGTATCTAGAGGATCTGTAATCCACTCTAAAATGTAGTTTAGTAACGTTTCTGAAGTACTAAATTCACCAACAAGGTAGCTACATTCTGCTTTTTCTCGATAGAGATTTAGCATGAGATGATAGTGGGAGTCCCAGATTTCTTGAGATAATCGCTGAAGTCCAATATTAAAGTATTCAATGGAAGCTTGATAAGCGACCGAAATCTTGGCTTTCATGCCCGCTAAAAGTGCTAATTCTGCTAACTGAATCACCGATACAGAGTATGGATCAGTGTCAATTCCTATGTTCAAATGATTGACAATATCAAAAACTGCGACTTCTAATTTTTCTTGTGGCGTACTATTCAGCAGGAGCTGTCCAACTTTAAGATGAGTGGCTTGCTTTCGTACCTGCGGAATCAAAGAATAAGCCGCTTGCTGCACTCGATCGTGCAGGAATCGATAGGCTGGATTGGCATGATTTTGAGCTTCAATCTGCTCAATTTCTTCAGACTGAAAAAACTTGTAAACCTGAGTGATCGGAATGATTAGTCCTTCCTGCAATGCTCTCCACAAGCAAGTGGCTGCTTCCGTTTGGGATTGCTCTGCCACGATCGCCAGGGTCTGCAAATCAAACTGTGCGCCAATACAAGCCGCTAATTTCAAAACCTCTTGCGTCGCTGTCGGCAGTTTCTGCAACTGCAACGCCATAAACTCCACCACATCATCCGTCAGCGCCAGTGCATTGACCTGGGCAATATCACATTGCCAATAGCCTTGATCACGGTCAAAGACGATGTACCCATCTTCGTGAAGCGCTTTCAGAAATTGGGTCGTAAAGAAAGGATTTCCTTGGGTTTTACGATCGACCAGTTGAGTCAGTGGCTGTGATAGCTCTTGGCTGCATCTCAATGTATCCGCCACCAAGCAATTGGTATACTCTAGGCTCAGTGGCAACAAAGTGATTGTATTAACGGTTAAGTTCGCTTTTTCCAATTCCCCGATCGTCAGGATCAGGGGATGAACCGGCGAAACTTCATTATCTCGATAAGCACCCAACATCAGCAGATAGCCACTGCTTTCCATGAGCACTTTCAGCAATTGCAACGAAGCGGAATCAGACCACTGCAAGTCATCCAGGAAGATCACTAAGGGATGATTGGCAGTCGTGAAAACTTGAATAAATTTCTGAAACAGTAAATTAAATCGATTCTGGGCTGCGGTTCCTGACAGTTCCGGAGCTATGGGCTGCTGACCAATGACCTCCTCTAGCTCCGGAATCACCTCAATCAAGACCTGGCCATTTTCACCAACAGCTTTGAGGATTTGAGCTTTCCATTCGGCTAATTGACTGTCAGACTCTGAGAGCAGTTGCCCCATCAGATCCCGCAAAGCTTGCACGAATGCTGACAGGGGAATGTTGCGATTAAATTGATCAAACTTTCCTTTGATGAAGTACCCTTTTTGCTGAGTGATGGGTTTATGAACTTCATTGACGACGGCAGTTTTCCCAATTCCCGAAAATCCCGCCACCAGCATCAGTTCTGATGCACCTTGGGAAACTCGCTCAAAAGACTTGAGCAAAATTTGTACTTCACTCTCACGACCATAGAGCTTTTCAGGGATTAAGAATCGATCGCTCAAATCCCGTTGTCCCAGTTCAAATGATGCAATGGTTCCTGTTGCTTCCCATTGGTTTAAACATTGCTGCAAATCATGTTGTAAACCCAAAGCACTTTGATATCGATCCTCAGCGTTTTTAGCCATCAGTTTTGCCACGATCGCCCCCACCATCTCAGGCACTGACGGGTTTACCTGATCCACGGGCTGTGTTGCTTTAGCGATATGGCAATGCAACAACTCCAAGGGATCGCCAGACTCAAAAGGCAATTGACCTGTCAATAGTTGATAGAGCGTCACGCCCAAGGCGTAGTAATCCGCTCGATAGTCAATGCCACGATTCATGCGCCCAGTTTGTTCGGGAGCCAGGTAGGCTAAAGTTCCCTCTAGAATGTTGGGATTTTGAATTTCTTGAGTTTCCTTGGGCAACAAAGAAGCAATACTAAAGTCAATTAACTTTACTTCTTTCGATGCGGAATCAATCAGAATATTGGCGGGTTTAATATCTTTATGAATAACGCGTTGCTGATGCAAATCGTGCAGAATGGTGGTCAGTTGCAGGGCAATCTTGAGCACTTCGACCCAATTAAGCTGGTGCTGCTGTAGGTATTGATTAAGGGATACCCCTCCCCAATCTTCCATCACCATCACATAGCCATTACCGAAGGGCTGAAGAGTCAGGGGGTGAATGATGCCAGGTAAATTGAGGTTTTTGGCGATCGCGTATTGATTCCGAAATTGCACCAGTTCGCCAAAGGTAGGATAGTCCGACAGCAAAATTTTCAGCACCACCGATCGCTGATCACCATCCTGGACAGCTCGATAGACAGCCGTTCGCGATCCTCTGTAGAGCTGCTCGGTGATTGTGTAGCCCGGAATATTGGGTATTGACTGTTCGGATACTCGAGTGGCAGTGGTCATAAGTGATACCAGGAGATCGGCTCAATCCATTCAAGACGCACGACAAATCCTCAAGCACTCGGCACTGCCAGGATATTGATTTAGTGTCTCAGGGCACTTAAGAGATCACTCAACGATCACTCAGCAATGCGGCTCTATAAATTTTGCGTAAAATCAGGAAAATCTCGGGAATAGCAGAAAAGTGCTGCGCAGAAACTTTCCCAGCACTCAGCACTGACAAGGCACTGATCCAATGTCATGGGGTACCAAGGAGATTACCCAGCAGTATAGCTCTACAAATTTTGCGTAAAATCGGGAAAATCTAGGAAATTACAGGAAAATTCCGAAAAAAAATCCAACTTGTTGGAGCAGGGAAGCGCTAATTGCTCAACACTGAGGCGAGAGGCTGAGGCTGCTGCTCAAAGAAGCGAATGCTGGTGGGCGTGCGGTTTTTGAGATCGGGGGCGTAGCGGGCTAGGTGGCGCACTACCCGATCGTTGACCCACAAAATGATGGGAAATCGAAACTGATGAGTGAAGGCGTTGAAGGCCCGATTGGTGGCCACCAACAGATCATCCAGTTCTTCTAGGGTTTCCAGCCCGGTAACCACCAGGGCTTGAGGTGGGTGTTGGCGACAGAGATTCTGGATGGGTGACAAGAGCGATCGGGCGGAGGTGGGCAACTGCAAGCACCCGACCTCCAAGGACAGCATCTCGCGTAAGCGATTAGTGGCACAACGCTGAACCGTTGGATCGTTGCAGTGCGCCAGAATCAGGGCAAATTCTCCCTGCTGGTGCAACAGAGTTCTGGCCAAAATGGCAACAGATCGCTCATTGGCGTTGGCGAGACCGCCTGGAACTTTGGGGCCCATGGCTTAACGCTCCTCTTTGGGAACAGTCGCGTGACTGCTACGTATTGCGCCTGGGTGGATGGGTTAGGCCCAGGCGGCGATCATCTGGGAGTTAGCGGTTTTGTTGCTGCCAAGCTTGAAACCAATCGGTTTCTTCGAGGGAAGGGTTGATGCCAAACCACCGTCCCTGGGCATCGCGGTACTCGTAAACAATTTGAGTCCGCAGCAGCATTTGGTAGCTGTCCTCGCCACGCACACTTTGTTCGCGGACAACCTGGAAAAGGCGCTCTCGCTCAATGTCATCGATCGACAGGGTGAGATCGTCCCGACTGTCGCGAATGGCGCGCTCCAAGTTCGCCCGAGCAAAGGGAGGGTCTTCCTGCTGTAGGCAGCGATAGAGTAATCCTAACAGGCTTCGGGGGTGACCACCACTGACCCGACAAAGACGATTTAGGGTTTCCAAGTCTTCAAAAACTTCGCTGACATGGCTGAGTGCTTCGGTGGGAGAAAGGTTTGGGAAAGCCCTCGCCAAAACAGCCGATCGCAAGGCTTCCATGCCTGGTTCAAAGGGTTCCCCATTCCGAGTCCGCACCGGAATCATTGACAATACTTTGGGAGCCAAACCGCCGCCTAAGCGGTTTTTCATCGCTTCGTATTCGTCAGCAAACATTAACGAAAGGGGAACGGTGTAGACCAAATGGCAATTAATTCGCCGGAGCTGAGCACCGCGATCAATAAATAAATATTCCGGTTGCCGCCGCCCGATCGAGGGTAAGGTGCGGCTATCCACCCGATCGAGGTTATCCACAATCACCACCAATCCCTTCTTGCCGCGCCGCAGCAATTCTTGGGTGGCCCGCTGAATAATTTCCTCGTTAATGGCCCGCAGAATTCCCTCCGTTCGCGGTTCCAGGTATTGCCGCAATTGGCTGCGCAGTTTGGGATTGTCCTGGGTTTTGGCGGTAATTTTGGCAATTCCTAGGGAAACCTCCGCCTGAGCACCCAGTTCGATCGGGGTTTGCAGAAAATCTGAAACCTCTTGGAACAAATTGGCAAAATAGCTGGGTTTCAACTTAATGCCGACGGCATCTAAGTTTTCGCTGACCTGGCGAGTAATGGCCAACAAAATATCACTAATATCCACATCGGCCATGTCTAAGTCTTGGGTAGACTCGAAATAGACCACATGGAAATTCTCTTGCTCCAGTTCAGCTTTCAACCGCAAGAGTTCCGTGGATTTTCCACAGCCAATGTGTCCCGTAAAAAGCTGACAAGTGGGCACATCGGGAGAAATTCGGACGATCGTCCGCTTCAACTCACCGATGATATTGCCACCGCGCACATTCGAGAAATCAATATAGTATTTTCGATCTTCCGGCTTGGCGAGATCGAGCGTATAGGAAGGATTACAGGCCTTAAAGAAGCGGGATATATCGTCAATTGCCATGGTACTGAGAAATATCGGCCAAAGAAAACAGCAACAATCGACTTGGACTAGGGCTACGATGCAACCATCATGACCAACCTAGCGATCAAAGTACAGGGACACCGGCATTCACCCTGAAATCTATTCCTGAAATCTTGTCCTGAAATCTTGAAATTGATTGAAGTTGTGCAGTTTGTCCTGGATTGCTGCTGCGGTGGGCATGGCGAGCAGCGGCAACTATTCTAAAGGGCCCCATTTTGAATTGGGGTTGGGGGTCTTGGCCACTGAAGCTCAGGAGAAATCAGCCATCCCTTGCAGGAAGCCATTATTCAGGACACTATTCCAGACGCTATTACATAAAACAGATCAGTTAAATGGGCCAGATGTTTAACGGGCCAGATGACGGGCCGGATCCAGATCTGGATCCGCTTGTTCCCTTGTCTCGTCGCCACTTGGATCTGCGGCGATCGCACCTTCGCCGTCGTCGCCACTGGAAAATTGCGCGGCGAAGTTGGCGCTTGGTGGCGGTGGGGTTGGTGGCGATCGCGACGGCCAGCTTGGTTACGTCTGCCCCTTGGGTGATTCGGGGGCCCGAACAGGTGGACGTGCTGGGCAATCGGATGCTGAGCGATGATCACGTGCGATCGCTCCTGGGCATCAGCTATCCCCAATCTTTGTGGAAACTCCAGCCCCAAGTGATTGCCGCCAGCCTGCGAGCCAGGGGCCCTGTGGCCCATGCGGAAGTCACTCGCCAACTGTTGCCGCCCAAGTTGGTGGTGCAGGTCACGGAGCTGTTTCCGGTGGCTGTGATTGAGTCCACGGTTCCGGTGCAACGGGCTGGCGGCAACCCACGCGCCCAAATCGGTCTGATGGACAGCCAGGGCACTTGGATTGAGCTAGAGCGCTACCAAGCTATGCGCCCTGTTCCCCAATTGCCCGTGCTCAAGGCAATCGGGGACTATGGCACGATTCAACGGGAATGGGCTTTTATCTACCGTTGGTTGAGTTTGTCGCCTGTAGCCGTGCAGGTGGTGGATTGGCGCAACCCCCGATCGATCCGTTTGCAAACGGAATTGGGGCCCGTGGAATTGGGAACCTATGGGCGCGATCGCTGGGCCCAGCAAATGGCCCTCCTGGCGCGGATGCGATCGCTCCCGCAACAACTTGATCCCAGGCAAATTGATCACATTGATTTTCGGGATTTGGAGCGACCCGCCATCCAAATGCGATCCACCACTCTGGACAAGGGAGCACAACAACAGCTAAAACCACCCTAGTAACACTGTTGTTGCCTGAGCACATTGCCTGAGCACATTGCCCGAGCACATTACCCGAGCATTCCACCCGTTGATCGGATTTCCGCCTCAGCCACTTCCCCACACTCGTTTACGCCCCGGCCCCCTTGATCCAACAGCCGCCAGATTGCTGAGATAACTTTTTTCCAGCAACTTTCAGCAACTTACCCTATAGTTGTCTACAAATTCTGTAAATTCTGTCGGTTGGACAATCTAACCTTCGACCCTTTTAGCTTGCCAATCCCATGACGCTTAATGACCGCCTGGGGCCTGCCCAAGACAACCCAACCGCCTACGAATCCGCCGAGTACCCCCGTGGAGCCAGCGGAGCCTATGGAAGTGCTGGCCTGCCCCTCAGCAATATCGGTAGCGGCTTTAAGAATAATGGAGATGGCGGGATGCAGCCCGGTGAAACTGCCAAAGGAAGCGAGATCGTGCCAGGAAGCATCGCCCGTATTAAGGTCATTGGCGTAGGTGGTGGCGGCGGCAACGCTGTGAACCGCATGATTGCCAGCCAAATTTCCGGCATCGAGTTTTGGTCCATCAACACCGATGCCCAGGCCCTGACCCAATCGGCGGCCCAAAACCGCTTGCAAATTGGTCAAAAGCTAACCAAGGGGCTGGGGGCTGGCGGCAACCGCACCATTGGCAAAAGCGCCGCTGAAGAGTCCCGGGAAGAAATTGCCAACCTGGTGCAAAACACAGAATTAGTCTTCATTACGGCCGGCATGGGCGGCGGCACTGGAACCGGGGCCGCCCCGATCGTGGCGGAAATGGCGAAAGAAGCCGGTGCGCTGACGGTGGCAGTGGTGACCCGGCCCTTTAAGTTTGAAGGGCGGCGGCGGATGGCCCAAGCCGAAGAAGGCATTGCGGAACTGCAAGCCCAGGTGGACACCACGATCATCATCCCTAACGATCGCCTGTTGGCCGCCATTCCAGAACAAACCCCCGTCCAAGAAGCCTTCCAGTTTGCCGATGACGTGTTGCGGCAAGGGGTTCAGGGAATCTCTGATATCATCACCATTCCCGGTTTGGTGAATGTGGACTTTGCCGATGTGCGGGCGGTGATGGCCGATGCCGGTTCGGCGCTGATGGGCATTGGTATTGGTTCCGGTAAATCCCGGGCCCGCGATGCGGCCAATGCGGCTATTTCCTCCCCGCTGCTCGAAGCCAGCATTGAAGGGGCCAAGGGCGTGGTCTTGAATATTACGGGTGGTCGCGATCTAACCCTCCATGAGGTGAATGCGGCCGCTGAAGCGATCTATGAAGTGGTTGACCCGAACGCCAACATCATCTTCGGTGCGGTGATTGATGAGCGACTGCAAGGGGAAATTTGCGTCACGGTCATTGCAACGGGCTTTTCGGCAGATTTGCCCCCCAGTCCGGCGGCGGGCCGCTTGAGCACTGGTTTACCGCGATCGACCCCCAAGCCCCTCCCAAACCCCACAGGTGACCAAAAGGGCAACAGCATGTTGGGTGGGCTAGATATTCCCGAGTTCCTGCAACGGCGGCGGAATCCCTAGGCTCCCCGATCCCACCCGATCTTGCCCGATCTTGATCGTCCTAGATCATCTAGACCATGAGCCAGGGATTGCAGCCCCCGATCGCCTTGACCATTGCCGGTTCCGATAGCGGCGGTGGCGCGGGAATTCAAGCCGATTTAAAAACCTTCGCCATGCACTGTGTTCACGGTGCTTGTGCTTTAACCTGCGTGACGGCCCAAAACACCTTGGGGGTCACCAGGGTTGACCCGTTGGCTCCGGCTGCGGTGGTGGCCCAAGTTGATGCGGTGGCGATCGATTTAGGCATCGCAGCGGCCAAAACGGGCATGTTGCTGAATCGAGACATTATTGCGGCCGTGGTCGATCGGCTCACGGCCGACCCGTTACCGGCCTTGGTTGTGGATCCGGTGATGGTGTCCCGCACGGGGGCGCAGTTGATTGATGATGACGCGGTGGCACTGATGCGCGATCGGCTGTTGCCCTTGGCGACGGTGGCCACGCCCAATTGCTATGAGGCGCAATTATTGGCCGGACGGGCGATCGAGTCCTTGGCGGATTTGATCGCGGCGGCGAAAACCATTTGGCAGTTGGGGCCCCAGGCGGTGGTGGTGAAGGGGGGTGGTTTGCCGGGAGATTTACGGGGCGTGGATGTGTGGTTTGCGGGCGATGAACCGGTGGTGTTGCGAACGGAAACCGTGGACACCCCCCACACCCACGGCACGGGCTGTAGTTTGTCTGCGGCGATCGCGGCGAACTTGGCCTTGGGACAAGCCCCCTTGGCGGCAACCCAGGCAGCCAAAACCTACGTCACGCAAGCATTGCGCCATGCTCTGGCGATCGGGCAAGGCCAGGGGCCGATCGGGCACTTTTTCCCATTGTTAAACGGTTGGTTGAACGGTTAATCGCCCCTGCATCGCACCCCGTGAATTCCTGACTACCGATCCCCAACCACTAATCCCCCACCGCGATCGCACCCTCATTCCCCAATCCTGGAAGTTTTGAGCAGGAAATTGCCTGAACGCGCTGAATTTTCACCAATCTCAGCTCCTTAGCGGGCGTGGGCAGATTTGACGACCGATCATCGGCCAGTTTCGCAGGCGACAATCAGCCCCTCCCCAGTCCGGAAGTCTGCTGCTTCGGTAGGAAGAGGAAAAAAGATGGTGACGATCGCTACGACCGGTGGTGAAAACACGGAAATTGGGCGATCGGGGACAGGCTGCTGCATGACTGAGATCGGTCTCCGTTTGCGATCGCCGTCGCCATCTGTGATTGCTAACCGAGTGAAACTAGAGATATCACAAGCATGATGGGCGATCGAGCAATGATGAGCACGCATTCCCCCAAATCTGGCCAGCGTCCAGAGGACAACGTGCGGGCGATCGCCGACGCGTTGGCCGTCTATCTCGCTTGGTCGTTTCGCAACAGTGTGACGCAGGTCAAAAAAACAACAACCGCTACCCCGGAAGTGCCCGCTGGGGGGCGGTCAGCTTCGGATTCCCAACCAGCAACCACGGTCGAAGCCATGGACGACCAACCACCAGCCGGTTTGGCCGACTCTGTGACCCCGTCTGCAACTTCGGAGAAGGCTGATAATGACTTGGTGAATTTACGGAGACTGACCCAGTTCGCGCAACCGGGCCCGGACGCGATCGAGCCGATCCTTTCCTCTGAGTCATCTTCTGAGTCACGGCCGACGGCTGAACTGCGGGCGGAAACGGAACCCTCCTACCAATTGCCAGGGTTAACTGCGGCCATGACCACCACGGAAACCATTACCAGCGGCGTGAATTTCCCAAGTGAGCGATCGAGCACTGCCACTCCTGTTCAAGGATCGCCAGACTCCGATTGGGTAGATTTTTGGGCCGATCCTTGGGATACGGTTCTGGAACCGGGCATGGGTTAAACCGGTTCTCACTCGATCGCCTGGCGACAACCCTCGCAGCCGACTTTCGCGGCCGAACCATTCTGACCAACTAGGGCGAATGTTCTGAACCGGCCGCCCTAAACCAGCCAGCCCGTTTCGTCATCATTACTCTTGCGCGGGTCGATCGGGCCCGAGACCGAACGGCGCGGCGGCAATCGGCGCGGGGTCGGCGCATTGGGACGAGTCAGGGGCTTCGGCAGGTTGCGATCGTTCATCGGGTCGATCGGGGCGGGGGCAACCGGCGGAGCCAAATTCAAAATGCGGGGCTTGCTGCGGCGCTCCGGCACGATCGGGGCTGCCAACTTAGCTGGCAATTGTGGTGGTGTGCTGGCGGGGAGGCTACGGCTAGCGATCGCCGGGGCCGCAGGTTCCGCTTGTTGGGCTAACCACAACCGCAACCCATCCTCGATCGCATTTCCAGGTGCATCGGTCAGTTCCAACACCCGATTGATCAAGGTCGGATCCAAGAAAACCGTATATTGCTCGCGATGTTGGCTGGACTGACCGGATGGGGCGGATGGTGCAGACATGGAAAGCGTAGCGATCGGGTGGGCAAATAACTAGATCCATTGTCGCCTGTTTTGGGGCCGATCGCCCATTGACCTGGGGCCCAACCAATCTCGAACGGACGATCGGCGGGTCAACCTCACTCGGGCAGACGACAGCCACCGATCGGCCGCTAGCAGGCAGGTAACAAGCCATGGGGGCGGCAATTGACTGGGCCAAATGGCTTGGGAAATTGGTCGAGCAAGATTGGGTAGAAATTCGGCAAAAAATTGACAAAAAAAAGGAGAGTCGTTGCGGACTCTCCCAGTCATCAGGGTGCATCTACTTAGCACAGTATAACAGCAGGAGGGCGAGGGGTGTCACCCCCCTTTTTGAAATTTTGATGAATTCTTGGAAACCCAGCCGGCCGATCGCCTAGCCATTCAGCAACTCCTCCAACAATTGGTTCGTGAGCTTCGGATCCACGCGGCCGCCACTCTTCTTCATCAGTTGCCCCACAAAGAAGCCCTTCAGCTTGGTTTTTCCAGCGCGATATTGTTCCAGTTCCGCCGGATGGGCCGCCAAAACCTCTTCGATCATGGCCTTGATCGCCCCTTGGTCAGAAATTTGCACCAACCCCTTGCGATCGACCAGGGCCTTGGGCGAGCCACCTTCCGTTAGCAGCTCCGGCAGAATGTCCTTGGCGATTTTGCCGCTGATGGTTCCATTCACAATTAACCCCACCAACTCCGCCAACTCCGCCGGTTTCAGGGCCAAGTTTTCGATCGACTGTTTTTCGTTCTTCAGCCAAGCGGCAATATCGCCCATGATCCAGTTCGCCGCCTGTTTCACATCGCCCCCAGCGGTCACCGTGGCTTCAAAATATTCCGCCACCGCCCGCTCATCGGTCAGCACCTGGGCATCGTAGGCCGACAGCCTCAACTCCGTTTCATAGCGATGGCGCTTTTGGGCAGGCAACTCCGGTAACTCCTCACGCCAAGATTCCCGTTGCTCTTCCGACACCACGATCGGGGTGAGATCCGGCTCCGGGAAATAGCGATAGTCGCTGGAGCCTTCCTTAGAGCGCATGGAAATGGTGCGTTGGCTGCCCTCTTCCCAAAGACGGGTTTCTTGGACGATCGGCTCGCCGGTTGCGATCGCCTCAATTTGGCGCTCAATTTCGTACTCGATCGCCCGCTGAATCGCGTTGAACGAGTTCATATTTTTGATTTCAACCTTCGTGCCAAAGGCCTTTTGGCCCACCGGTCGCACCGACACATTCACATCACAGCGCAGGGAACCCTCCTGCATGTTGCCGTCACTGATGCCCAAATAGCGCACAATACGGCGCAGTTCCTTGGCATATTCCGCCGCCTCTTGGCCCGTGCGAATATCCGGCTCCGAAACGATTTCCACCAGCGGCACACCGGCTCGGTTGTAGTCCACCAGGGAATAGGCTGACCCGGCCAGGCGATCGGCCCCCGCATGAACCAACTTGCCCGCGTCTTCTTCCATGTGCAAACGGGTGATGCCAATCCGTTTGCGGGTGGCGTTTCCTTGCTTGTCCACAATTTCAATTTCCAGCCAGCCATGCTCCGCGATCGGCAGGTCGTATTGGGAAATTTGATAATTTTTGGGCAAGTCGGGATAGAAATATTGCTTGCGATCGAACTTGCTGTAGGGGGCGATCTGACAATTGAGCGCCAAGCCCGCCTTCACCGCATATTCCAACACCTTTTGATTCAGCACCGGCAGCGTGCCCGGCAACCCCAAGCACACCGGATCCACATGGGTGTTGGGATCAGCTCCAAACTCCGTGGAACTGCTACAGAAAATTTTGCTTTCCGTGCTCAGTTGGCAGTGGGTCTCGAGACCAATGACGGCTTCGTATTCGGTCTTGGCAGGCGCGGCAACGGTCATATGCTTGGCTGAACTTGCTGTGAGTGACGGATGAGAAGTTAATGAACCGAAAGTGCATGAACCAGAGTTGAATGAACCCAGAGGAACTGAGTCCGGCTGAATCAGCAGACCGATTCAGTAGACCGATTCAGTGTCCATGGCCCATGGCCCGTCCAGTATTCCTACTGTGGGTCTTTGAGCGCGATCGGCCTAGAATCCCGAGAGGGCCCCAGTTGGCATGATTGAAAGGGTGAATCAACCGTTGAGCCAGTGGCCAAATCAACTAGCCAGACCATCACCCGATCAAAAACCCGATCAAAGCGCTCGGACTTCATTCTATCGCTAGCGATCGCCCGGCCCCGGTTGGAAGCAAAACTTTTGACGGTTGACCGGGCCATCGACCGGGCGCTTGACCTAGCAATTTTGACTGGCTTTTTGACTGGAATTCATTTCCAGGATTCAACAACTCAAGGATTCAATAACGGAAGGTGGCCGTGCAACGCAAGGGGCAAATCCTGATTGGGCTGTTGGGGGTGTTGGCGGTTGCGGGGCTGGGTCTGGAGTGGTGGCTGCGTAGTGACCCGATTTTGAGGGCAGCGCGATCGGCCTATGACCAAGCCAACTGTGCCGCCGCAATCCCTCGGTTTCAGCAGGTAGCCGATCGATCCGCTCCGGACGATCGAGACCCAACGGCCGTGGAAAGTCGCTATCGGTTAGCGGAATGTCAGCTTTATCAAACCGCTGAACAGGCCCAAAAGGCTCGCCAATTGAACAAGGCGTTTGGAGCCTATGTGCAATTTGCCAAGATTTATCCCCACAGTGCGCTGATTGGTGCGGTGCGGGCTAATGTGCGCCGAATTTTGGATCGCACCAGTCCGGGCAGCCTGGCCAGTCCGGAAGCTTGCCGAGGGTTAACCATTTTGCTCGATCGGGCCGTGGTCAGTGCCGAACACCCCAGCGCACCGCTGTTGTTGTTGACCTGTGGGCGGCTGTTTACCCAACGGGCTGAATATGCCCGGGCTGTCCATACCTATGTGGCTCTGGAAATTCACTATCCCGATCATCCCGTGATGGAACTGTTTCCGGAGGAGCTGGCTCAATTGCTGCGGTTGGGGCAATTTTCGGAATCTTCGGTGCGCAATATCTATCAGGTGATTGAGCAACGGGATTTGGATCGACTGAATTGGACAGCTCGCCCGGAACCGGATACGGACTGGATGATGGCGAATCCGCGCTCTTGGGAATTGGTGCAACAGTGGCTGGCCAATCCGGAGTCTTGGCTGATTCTGGGAGGCGGGGCGGTGGGTTTGGGGTTGGGGCTGGCGGCCAGTCGCTGGTGGCGGCACCGATCGCCCCGTCCCCGGCGATCGGTTTCCCGGCGATCGCCCGTGCGAGTCACCCAAGAACGGCCTACGGGGTTTCGATTTGATGGGGGTCAATATCGCCTGACCCGGCAACAGCTCGACCAAATCAAGGCGGAACCCAGCCAGACCATTCCCAAAACCCAACCTCAGCAGGCCGATCGCCCTACGCCCTCCCCGTCTACCTCGTCGCGATCCACATCGCGATCCACGTCCTCTCGATCGACTCCACCCCCATCGGCCCCATCCCGATCGCGGCGCGATCGCCCGGCGGCCAAGCGGCCGCCCCGCCCAGACCCCAAGCCCAAGCCCCCCAAAAGTCGCGGCCCCAGCCGGGCCTTGGAAGCGCAACTGTTGCTGTTAGTGCAAAACCAGCGATCGACCGCTGAACGCTTGGTGGCATTTGAGCGATCGCGGATGCCGGGTAAGTCGGAGGATTGGTACTGGCAAGCGGCGATCGAGCGACTCATTCGCGATCGGCGCTAATCAATTGCTGCTAATCAATTGCTGCTAATCAGTTGCTGCTAACCAATTGTTGCTAATCAATTGCTGCTAACCAATTGTTGCTAACCCAACCAGGAATCTTCAGGGTTGAACCGGGCGATCGCGATTGGCCAACCACCAACCCAGCCCAATGCCCAGAAAGCTGCAAACCAAATCCACCCCGCTAAAGGTGCGATTAGGGGACAGGCTTTGTAACCATTCTTCCGCCGCCGTCCAAATTGCAAAGCCCAAGGGAAACAGAGGCCAAGCGCGGCCGCCCAGGCGGATGGTTTTCCAGCGGCTGAAGCGGTGGCCCAGGTAGCTGCCCATGGCGTAAAGGATGATGTGGCCAGGGATGTCGTAGTGGGGAATTTTGCCTAAAAAACTGGGCAGATTTCCCGTGTAGGCCAGCCAAAGAATGCCGCAAAACAACAGGCCATAGAAGGGAGCCAGCCATCGCATCCAATCCACACGGGGCGATCGGGCGGCGGGCATGGGGTCGGGTTCGCTGGGGCGATCGAGCGGTGACATAGGTGGAGTTAAGGGTCTGGAATGGGCGGCAAAGGATCCGGCAGCGATCGCACCCGCAGGTCTTGATAAAACTCCGTTTGATCCAATTCCACCTTCGATTGGGATGCCAGCAGCAGCAACGCCCAAAAGGCCCCTGCCCGATCGCTCTTGGTGGGTTGGTCACTGAGCAGCTCACCTTGACCCATTGACCCATGATGCGCGATCGTCAGCGGAATTGCTTGGGGGCCAGTGCGGGGGACTTGAGCGACCAACTCATCAAAACTCAGCCATCGATCGCCAAAGGGGCGCAAAAATGCCGCCAAGGCCTCCGAAACTTCCCCTAGGTTTTCTTGGTGCGCCAGTTGCTGCACCGCGCGCATTTTTTGACGGCGGTTGGGGCGGCGGGTTTTGCGGGGGCGGGCCGGTTGGGTGGCCAACAGGCTGGCCACCTGCTGCAATTGCTCAATCATGTCGCCCAAGGACACGCGCCGCTGGCCGGTTTGGGGAGCCACTCCGCGCCGCTTCAGGCATTGTTCCAAATGCAGGGGCAACCGACCACGGGCGATCGCCTCAATGGCAGCTTCCGCTTCTTCTTCCCAATCATCGCCCTCCGTCAGCGGTGGAAATTCGGCCAGGGTCAACCGGTTCGCCTTAATCAACACCAACAGGGCCGCCGAAACAAAGGCCTGAGCCGATCGAGACAGATGCACATCGTAGGCCGCCTTACCCATTTGGGTTGCCACCGGCTCGATCGCCCGTTGCAGTTGATCCAAGTACCGATCCAACACCTCCACGGCCCGCACATCCCACGGGTCGATCGACCCCTGTTCCGCCATTTCAATCAATGAGGCGATCGTTTCTTGGATGACTAAGCCAGCCATAGGCGACGGTAAAGAAGGGGCGTGGAAATAGTTGAGTTAGCGTGCTGGGGTTGGGAACCCTAGTGGCATGACAGGCTTAATTCGTTAGGGCAATGTTGCGGAGTCAGTTGCAATAACAAGGGGCTTAAGCCCCTTGCTGCCTAACGATTCGGTAACAGTAACAGTCCACTCACGCTAACAGTCATTTGACTTCACCTGTGAAAATAAACTTGCCGTGCTACTAGGCTAAAAAAAACGAGTTGAAACACTAGTGATGACCCAGGGATTCCCGATTGGATTGTTGCAACCACTCGATCGTCCGGCGACAGCCTTCCTCAAAGGACACCGGAGCACGATAACCCAAGCGGGTTTCCGCCTCTGTTAAGGGTAAATGCCATTGGCAGCGGTAGAGAGCCGAAAGCTCCTGATTCAAAGGCGACAACACTGGACGCGGCCGCTGGCCACTGGCTCGTTTGCGTTGGGCTTGCAAACCCGATAGCAGTGTCCCCACCAGGCGCATTCCCCGCAGTGTTTCCCGCAACTCTTCCTTCACACTGGGGCGAAAGGCTTCGATGTTGACGTTAGGCAGTTGATCAAAGGATTGACCGAGGGCGGCCGCGATCGGGCGGTAAAGGTCAGCCCAGGTCACCACTTCCTGATCCCCAATGAAAAAGGCTGCGCGATCGACCTTGGCCGCTTCGGCCGCCAACGCAATCCCATGGACTAAGTTATCCACATAGACACTGTTGCAAATGCCGCGCCCATAGTCCGCTTGGTAAGCCACACCATCGGTGACCGCATTGGCGAAAGCCTCGATCCAAGTGGATTTTGGGCCCCAAACAATCCCGGGGCGGATGATGACTAATTCGGTTTTGGTCTGTGCTCGATCGGCCTGTAAGCGCCACTCTGCCCTCACCTTGGCGTTGTTGTAGGCGATCGGGTAGTTGTCCCGCAGGGGGCTTTTTTCCGTAGTGCCGGGGGCCGGCGCTTGGCCATGCACCACGGCACTGCTGAGATAGATAAATCGTTTCACCTCAGCATCGGCGGCCGCCTGGTAAACCACGGGCGCGTTTTTGCGCACAAAACTGGGACTACCGGCCAGGCAATAGACCGCCGCTTGACAACCCGTCAGGGCTTGGGCCAGGGAAGTCGGTTTGGTGGCATCAGCGATCCGGGCGATCGCCCCTTCCGGCACGCGCTTGGGCACCGATCGCCCGATCGCCACCACCGTGAAGTTCGGATCCTGCGCCAACATCTCCACGACCCGCTGGCCAATAAACCCGCTGGCCCCAATTACGCCCAAGGTTACGGTCATCGTTGCCCACTCACTCCATAGCTCGGAAAATTTGGATTGGGAAATGGGGACAGTGATCGAAAATCTCGAAATCGAAAGTATCAAAATCGAAAATATCGAAAATGATGTTCTAGTCCCGCTCCGTGCGTACCCATTCCGTCTGTCGCCGCTTCAGGAATCCCAAATAAATCGGCACTTTTTGCAGCACATAGATCGGAATCATCAGCAACATTCGGGCTGACAGAAACGGCCGCCCCACTCGCCACCAAGCCAGGCCGATCGCCCCAAACAAGACCAACCCCAACACCCCCATCCCGATCGCGGGTTGCCAACGCCCCACCAGGGCCCCCACACCGGTCACCGCGATCGCCGCACCCACCCAAATCATCACCAAAAACGACAGGGGTGGCACTAGCAAATCCAACCCCATCACCAGCAGGGGGCCATTGCCGGTGCGAATGGCACGCCCCAACAATGGCGGCACAACGGAAATCATCGTTTGCAAATGACCATGCTCCCAACGGGTGCGTTGGCTGGTGGCGGCGCTTTCGGCCTGGGGCAACCGACCGGTCACGGGCGCATCGGGACAAAACAACGGCGGCGAGCCGGCCACCGTCAGATCAATGCCCATTTGCATATCCTCCACCAGATTGCCGCTAGCCAGGGGCAGTTGGGCGATCGCTTGCCAGGGAAATGCCATCCCCGTTCCATTCAACAGACAGGGCAACCCCAACCGCCGCAATCCCTCCGATCGGGCAAAATTTTTGACCGCAAAGGCAAAGGCTGAAACCCGCCGCGCCGCGCTGGGCGATGGCGGCAGTTCCATCAAATAGCGCCCTTGTACTGGGCGATTGTGCTTCAGCGCCCATTGCCCCAAACGATCTAGGCTGCCCGGCTCCAGGGTGCAATCCGCATCCACAATCACCACCACCTCCGGCGGCTCCTGGGCCAACACCCGCACCCCAAAATCGAGAGCATAGCCCTTGCCCCGCTGCTCGGTGTTGAAGCGCTCCGCCACATCTGCACCGGCCGATCGAGCCAGTTCCGCCGTGGCATCGGTGCAGTTATCCGCCACCACCAGAAGCCGATCGCCCGGTTGCAACTGGGGCTGAATGGCTTGGATGGTTGTCCCGATCGAGGCCGCCTCATTGTGAGCCGGAATCAGCACCGCCACCCTGGGCCGTCGCCAACCCGCCGTGGAGGGCGATCGGCCAAAACCCGGCAACAACCCTCCCACCAAACACTCGATCGCCAACATCGCGATCGGCAACGACACCAGACCCGTCACCCCCCACAGGGCCCACTCCACCCCCAAGGCGACCTCAACCACCCCAGATTCAAGCAGCAGCGGCGGCATCGGTTGCCAGATTGAGAAGCAGTTAGCCATAGGTCGATCGCCTGAGAAATAAAGAGTCTTGTGGTGATTAGTTGAGCGAATCGCCTTCGCCACCCCCAAGGGCCAACTCAGGGCCTCATGAGCGCCAGATTCGCGCCAAATCTGCGCCAAATAGGTCAATCACCGTCACTTTACCTAGCTGAAATATCAGTCGCAATACTCGTCAAAACACCCTTAATCGGCTCCATTCTGCCTAAAACCACAGGGCTTGCAAAGGGCTTCAGTCAAGAATTGCCAGATTAGGAGAACTTCCCCATTATCTCCAATTGGCTTAATTCAACCCCAATTCAGACTCGATTCAACTGGGGAAATTCACTAGTCAGTTTTTTAAAGACTTTTTGAATGATTGATCGAAAAACGATGGTCTTGATGCCCTCAATCACGGTGGGCATTATGATAGCTTCATAAGGATCCGGGGTGCAAGCCAACATTGGGCAAGGCCATTACAGCTATTAATTGGGCATCGCGATTAGGCCCTGGATGAAACAGGCAAATTGGATCGTTCAACTGAGCCATTGAATTCGGCCATTAGACCAATTTTGACCTAATGGGGAAATTAACCCTGAGGCTGTTCCCCAAGGGTGGATGAATATCACGAGTGCAGCGAGTGTATTTGACCAGATATCTGGAGCGATCAGCATTTTTGTCTTTCGAGCCACTGATTATCCATCTCTCATCACTGCACAATCACTCTGAGTGTCACATCTCAATAACTACCTATTTTGGAGAGGCTGCCATGACCTCGATCGCACCCAAGGTTCCGATTCTGAACATCACGCTCGACAACATTTCCCAACAGAAGTTGTTGGCAAATTTGAAACGGGGCGGTTGGGTGACCACGCCCAATATTGACCATTTGGTTAAAACTCGGAGAGATGAGGTTTTTGACACGATCTATCACAAAGCCGATTACTTGGTTTGTGATAGCCAGGTTTTGATTTTTGTGGCCAAGCTGATGGGCTACCACATCACTGACAAAATCTCGGGATCCGATTTCTTTCCGGTTTTTTATGAATACTATGCCCATGACCCAGAGATGACTATTTTTCTGCTGGGGGCCATGGAGGGAGTGGCCGAAAAGGCTCGCCATCTCATTAATGAAAAGGTGGGTCGCGAAATGGTCACGGGGGTTTATTCGCCGCCTTTTGGCTTTGAGCGCGACCCGGTGGAATGCGCCAAGATTGTTGACTTGATTAATCAATCGCGGGCTAATGTTCTGCTGGTGGGAGTTGGCGCACCCAAGCAAGAAAAGTGGTTTTATCGCCATCGCCATTTGCTGAAACAGGTGACGGTGGCCTTTGGTTTCGGGGCGACGATCGACTTTGAGGCGGGCAATGTGCCCCGATCGCCCCGCTGGATGAGCCATGTGGGTTTGGAGTGGCTATTTCGGTTGTCCTGTGAGCCAAAGCGTCTTTGGCGGCGCTATTTGGTGGAGAGTTTGCCGTTTTTTATGGATTTGGGGGCAGCCCTGTTGGGTCGCTACCGACTGCACCGACCGATCGGGATCTTGCTGCAAGAGGCGGGATTTTTAACCGAAGGGCAATTGCAGGAGCTAATTGAGTGGTATGAACTACGCCAGCCACTACCCCTAGAACAAATTCTGTTAGCCAAGGGCGTGGTGCAGCCGCCGGTTTTGCAGTTTTTTGAAACGGTTTTGCCACGGTTGGGCGAGCGATCGGGGGTGGATCTCCAGTCGCGATCGGCGATCGTTCAGCTCTGCGAACAGGCTGGATTGTTGACCCCTCAACAACTCCGGGAGTTGGAAGCCGGTGACAGCCGATCACCGGAATTGGTGGCGATCCAGCGAGGGTGGTTGAGCGCCCAAATGGTGCGGCTGTTGCAATTGGCGATCCCGTCCGGCGGCCTGACCCTGAAGCCCGAGGCGGCCCTTTACCGAGCTGGGTTGATTGATTTTGATTGGATTGCGGCGGCTCGGGCCTATCAACGCAATCCCCAGTGGCTAACGTTGGGCGAGTTGGCGGTGGCTCGGGGCTTAATTTCCCATCGTCTCCTGGTGTTTATGCAGGAACACCAAGCAGAACTGTCAGCCTTGCCCGATCCCCAGGCCCTGCGCGATCGGTTGGCGGCGGCGGGACTGGCCGCCCCCAATGGTTTGAAGAGGACAGCTTAGCGGCCAGGGCCGTTGAGATACTCGATCGTCCCTCGGGCGATCGCCCAGGCCATTTGCGATCGCCAAGTGGGATTGGTCAGCAGGGCCGCATCTTGTCGGCCCGTCACAAACCCGGTCTCCACCAAAATTGAGGGCATTCGACTGTTACGCAGCACATAGAACCGAGCCGTGCGCACCCCGCGATTGCGCATGAACGGAAAGGCGCGCATGATGCTTTGTTGCACCGCCTGGGCCAACTGGCCACCGGACTGGTGGTAGTAGGTTTCCACGCCGCTCACGTCCGGGCGATTAATGCCCGCTGAGTTGGCATGGACACTAATAAACACGGTGGCACTAATGCGGTTAGCCAACTGGGTGCGCCCATCAAGGCTGATGAAGGTGTCGTCATCGCGGGTCAAAACCACATCGGCCCCTTGGCGACGCAGCAGAGCCGCCAGTTGCAGACCAATATCCAAAACCGCTTGCTTTTCTTGCAGCCCCCCAATCCCGATCGCCCCGGGATCGCGACCGCCATGGCCCGGATCCACCACAATGCGCACCCGCCGATTCAACATCGGCAAACCGCCCAGGCGAGGATCGGGGTAATCGTTCACCCAGCCGGGTGATTGGCCAGAGTTGTCCGGTTGACGGGGCCAAGGTCGCGGCGGCAAAGGATTGGCCGTGGGCGGGTTGGCAGCGGGGGGATTCACGGCGGTGGTGCTGCCGATCGGTTGGGCAATCACCAAGCTCTCTTCGGCGCGAGCCTGCCAATCGGGGCTGCTCGGATCCACCACCAACAAAATTCTTACCCGAGGCGGATACCCACCTCGTTGGGGAGTGACGATCAGACGGGTTACGCCCGCTCGGCCGCCCACGAGTCGATCGACCCCATTGGCGATCGAAGCGTTATCTAACCAAATTTCAATCTGTCGGCGATCGGGGCTGCGGTTCACCGTAATACCAGGAGTTCCGCCGCTCACCCGCAGGGCCAATCCGCCCTCAGACAGTTCCACCCCCTCCACTTGAGCGATCGGGGAGTTGCCGCCCGATCGTTCCAAAACCTCTCGCAATGCGCCGGGAATCCAAGGCCGATCGGAACCGTTGGAATTATTGGGGCTATTGGGAGGCGTGGGTTGCGGGCGATTCCGCTGGCCAGGAAGCACAAGCTGCTGGGGGGGCTGCTGGGCAATTGGTTCTCCACCCAGTTCCACCGTCCATTGGGTCGGAGACAAGCTGCGCACCCGCACCCGATCGGGATCAATGCGATAGCCCGATTGGAATTCGATCGCGATGCGGGTGGTGTTCCGATCGGGCTGGCCCACACGCACCGCTCGCACCATGCCCCCAAACCGCTGTTCCTGAACCGGTTGGGCCAAGGTGGTGTCTGGCAGGTCAATGGCCAGGCGATCGGGCCCCGACACAATTTGGGCCCGGGGCTGCACCCCTTCATCGGTCGTGAAGCTCAATTGATTGCGTGCCGGATCAAACCGCCAATTCAGCAGTTGCCCGGCCTGGGCTGGCAACGCTGCCACCAACGATCCCAGCAGCCCCAACAGCCCGACGGCTGCCATTTGCTTTCCGGGGGCCGACTTCCGGCCATCGCCAAACAAACGCAAAGCAACCAAAATTGATCTCCAACAAACCAAAACTGCCGGGCTGATTGGGCGATCGACATTGGCCCGTCTTGGGTGTCACTTTCAGACCCATGCGATCGCGCCCCCTTGCCGAATGCAGTTTAGCGCCCAGGCGAAATTTTGACCAAATTTGCTCGTTAGAGATCTACAAACGCAGCAGCAAATTCGGCCCGTGGGTGTCTGTCCCGCAAGTCATCAGCAGCCCAAATCGTTCCGCCAACTCTTTTACTCGGGCGGTTTGATCGGGGCTAGGAGTCCAAGGATTGGGATTGTTATAGGCATAGTAAGCCTCTACCCCATCAATCCCTAGGGTTGCCGCCGCCATAATCAGGGGCTTGGCATCCAGGCGATAGCGAGCGGGGTGAGCCAGCACGGCAATGCCCCCCGCTTGTTGGATGGCATGAATCACTCGATCGGCGTAGTAATACTCATCGCGCACGGGTCGCCCTTGCAAATAGGGCTGAATCACATCAGCGCTGATATCAAAGGCATAGCCCAGGATATGCACCTCGGTTCCCAGCAACCCTGCATTAATTTCAACCCCCGTCCACAAATGGGGAACCACCAGCTCAGGGTTCACTGATTTAGCCAATTGCAGCGCCTTCGCCGCCGCGAGATAGCCATTCACACTGTGGTGATCGGTAATGGCAAAGCCCTTGAGACCAATTTGCAGGGCCTGGTTAATCAAATCGGTGGGGCTGAGGCGGCCATCGGAGGCCGTTGTGTGCATGTGAAAGTTGTAGTGACGCGGGCAACTCGTCGGAGTCAAAGATTGGAATACGTCCCGCAGCAGCGCCTGGTCTTCAGCCGTCACCGAAGCTGTCACCGACAGCGGACTCAAGCCACGGGTAACGCGAGCTGTCATAGCGACACTCCCAAAGAATGGAGAAAAATGGCTTCACCAATCTTAAACAATTTTTAAAGACTTTCTGTTGCAATTCGTCCTGTGCCATGCATTCGTCATAAATGGTCTTTGGTCAAAAAAGAAACCCTCTAGAATTCTGATGGTTTTAAATGCAAATCAAACTACTTTTTGACGATCCCAAACTTTTAGAAAGTTTTTAAAAAGTTTGAGAAAAAGGCAAAAAAATTCCCGGCCAATCCTCACGCTTGCCATAGGTCTGTTTGAGGTGGGGATCGGCCGGGCCAAAACTGCCTCAACTCTGGGATCAGGAGAGTTGGCAGAGTTAGCAAAAATCAATCATCAATTGATGGCAGTTTGGGTGATGGCGGTTTGGGTGATGGCGATTTGGGTCGCCACTTCACCCGATCGGGCGCTGAGGGAACTGGGATTGGTGCGCGGCTGCAAGAGACGGGGAGCGCGATCGAGCATCAATTCTCGGCTGAGACCCTCGCGCGCATCATCCCGGTTCAGCAAACTGCAAATCAGCTCGCCGGGCCCATGGGGGTCAAACACATGGCGGATGCCATCCAGCCCGACCCAAATTCGGCGGCGGCAGTTGTAGGCCGATCGGGGCCGTTCCACCCCATCCACCGCCACCGTGGCCCGAAACTCCCAGTGTTTCTTGGCACTGCGCTGAATTTTCAGAATGCAAATTTGCTGACCATGCCAGGGCCGACAAAAATCCGCCGCTTGGGCTGCCGGAGTTTCCAGCCCCCAAACCAGCCCCCCCAGCAAGCCCCCCAACAGCAGGAACCCAGCCAGCACCAAACCGACCCGCCAGTTTTCAAGCCAACGCTTTTGGATCAATCGCTCCTTTGCCACTAGAGCACACCCTTGGAACTGGGAATTTTGCCAGCACGACGCGGATCCACCTCGATCGCCATGCGCATCGCTCGGGCAAAGGCCTTGAACGTGGCTTCGATGATGTGGTGCGAGTTGATGCCATCCAGTTGGCGAATGTGCAAGGTCATTTGCGAGTGATTCACCACCGCCACAAAGAATTCCCGCACCAATTGGGTGTCGTAGGTTCCCACCCGTTCCGTGGGGATTTGCAGCCCATAGCTCAAGTGGGGCCGGCCGGAAAAGTCCAACGCCACCTGCACCAAGGCCTCGTCCAAGGGGGCGACAAAGTGCCCAAACCGGACGATGCCCTTGCGATCGCCCAAGGCCTGATGCAGCGCTTGGCCGAGGGTAATGCCCACATCTTCGTTGGTGTGGTGATCATCAATATGCACATCCCCAGTGGCTTGGATATCCAAATCAATCAGCCCATGGGAGGCAATTTGATCAAGCATGTGATCCAAAAAAGGCACGCCAGTCTGGGCAGAGCAACGGCCCGTTCCATCCAAATTCAAACCGACATGAACATCGGTTTCGCCGGTTTTGCGGCTGACGCGGGCGGTGCGATCGGGCGTGAGGATAACGGGGCGATCGAGCATCGGTTCAGTGATTGGCTCGGTGATTGGCTCGGTGGTTTGCATGATTTGAGAGCTAATTCATAAAGAGAAGCTAAAGCCGACTTGGCAGCTCTAAATTCGGTTTTAGGCTAGACCTACCCGAAGTATCACCCAGCTCATGAGTCGTCTCC